>CALEMD010000233.1 GCA_937902945.1 uncultured Erysipelotrichaceae bacterium
TCTTATCTAATGATGGAGTATCGTTCTGATCAATGTGTAAAGACCCCTAAAGGAATTCTCATGGCAGGCAGAGTAAGTGTATTCAAAATGAATGAAGAGGGAGCGTATTTACCAATTAATGATGATGACAGCAGGGTAATACGGATATATGCAGCAGAGAGAGCAACAAAGGTTTTCTACAGAGAAAAATCAGTATGGATGTTGGATATTGGGTGAGAGGAAGATATGGAAGACAGTAAAATAGATGCCTTGCTTATAAAACCGGGGGAATTCCCTGAAAGAGTTAATATTTCAACTGATTTAGAAGCTCTTCAGAAAAGTGTGGGTGGGCTAATAGAAGTGACATATCCATTTGCTGATGAGGTTGGCTTAATCTGCAATGAAGAAGGAAAAATTAGAGGAATGCCACTCAACAGAGCTATCTTCAGCGATGGTGGAAGTTTGAATGACATTATTGCTGGACCGTTTATTATTGCAGGATTAACGGAAGAGAGTTTTGGCTCATTATCCGAAGACCAAATGCAGCACTATGGAGAATTGTTCCATACACCAGAAAAGTTTCTTCGCTTGAATAACAGAATAATGGTTATTCCTATTTCTTATAAAGAAGTGGAAACAACAAAACGTAGAAACGCGGCGAAGAGTAAAAAAGCACAGGACATTGGAGATAGATAGGGGGGGAATGAATGCAAGAGGAAATTGAAAACAGAGTAGTCAATCTGGCCGTTACGTCTACCAGATTGTCTTCTCGTGCCATCATCGAAGGCATGAAAATGTACTTGAGGCATCAGGAACATCAGAAGACGTTGAACAGTAAGACAATGATGCATGGGAAGATGACGGTCAAAGAATTGATTGGTCAAAATCAGGGGGTTACAAGTATTCCGCTGAATGATGATCGGATCAGTGATTTTCAGCGCATGGCAAGAAAGTATGGAGTGGATTATGCGGTAACAAGGGACAATTCAACTATGCCCGCTAAGTATATGATTTTCTTCAAAGCTAGGGATACCGATGCATTGACTGCAATCATCAAAGATTATACAGAACAGCAATTGAGCAAAAAGGAACATCCGTCACTGTTGAAACAGTTGCAGAAGCTGAAAGCACTGGTGGCATCTCTTCCAACAAAGGTTAGAAATAAAGAACAGGAGCACGCACTATGACAGAGAAGCAGAAGAAAACACTGATATTGAGTCTTCCCTATGTCTTTATTGCCCTGTTCTGTACTAATCTGGGTGAAGCATGGAGAATTGCAGAAGGAGCAAATGCATCAGAGAAAGTGCTGTCATTAATGATTGCTTTACAAACTGCATTCTCAAGCCTATTGCCTAGTCTTAATCCATTTGATCTGCTGATTGGGACCTGTTGCGGTCTGGCAATGCGACTTGCAGTCTATTTGAAAGGAAAGAATGCAAAGAAGTATCGCCATAATGAAGAATATGGATCTGCAAGATGGGGAACACATCAGGATATAGCACCATTTGAAGATCCGATATTTCAGAACAATATCATACTGACGGACAGTGAACGTCTTATGATGAATAGTCACCCTGAAAATCCAGGTGTACAGCGAAACAAGAATGTACTGGTGATTGGCGGATCTGGATCAGGAAAAACGAGATTCTGGCTGAAACCGAATCTGCTTCAGATGCATTCTTCCTATGTGGTAACAGATCCAAAGGGAGAGGTGCTAGAACAATGCGGCAATGCGTTGCTTCATGGAGCTCCAAAGCTAGATGAAAATGGGAAACCGATTAATGACAAAAATGGAAGGAATATTTATGAACCGTATGTCATCAGAGTATTCAATATACTCAACTTTGCTAAGTCCATGAAATACAATCCGTTTGAGTATATCCACTCAGAAACTGATATCCTGAAGATGGTGACGGCACTGATTGCCAATACCAAGGGAGAGGGCAAAGCCGGAGATGAGTTCTGGACCAAGGCAGAGACACTGCTGTACACCGCTTTGATCGGATACATTCATTATGAGGCACCAAAGGAAGAACAGAATTTTGCAACAATGCTTGAGATGCTTAATTCAATGGATGTTCGTGAAGATGATGAAGACTATCAGAATCCGGTAGATATCATGTTTGAGAATCTGAAGAATAAGAATCCAAATCACTTTGCGGTCAGACAGTATGTGAAGTTCAAGATGGCTTCGGGCAAGACTCTGAAGAGTATTCTTGTCAGCTGCGGAGCAAGACTTGCGCCATTTGATATCCAAGAAGTAAGAGATGTCACAATGTATGATGAGCTTGAATTGGATACACTTGGTGATCGTAAGACGGCATTGTTTCTGATTATGTCTGATATGGACACAACATTCAATTTTTTGATTGCAATGATCTATACACAGATGTTCAACCAATTGACTATGAAAGCAATTAATGAGTATCACGGAAGACTGCCGGTGCATGTTCGCTGTCTGATCGATGAAACTGCTAATATTGGTCAAATACCAAATCTGGAGCATATCATTGCAACAATTCGAAGTAGGGAAATCTCAGCATGCTTATTTTTACAGGCAAAATCTCAGCTGAAAGCAATCTATAAAGACAATGCTGAAACCATTGTTGGAAACTGTGATGCCATAGTATTCCTCGGAGGGACAGAGCAGACTACTCTGAAAGATCTGAATCAGTCGCTCGGCAAAGAAACAATTGATATCTACAATACTGGTGAAAGCAGAGGCAGAGAAGAATCTCACAGCATGAATTATCAGAAACTTGGACATGATCTACTTTCTGTTGATGAACTGGCAATGCTTGATGGGCAAAAATGTATTCTTCAGCTGAGAGGTGTGCGATCATTCCTTTCAAAAAAATATGATCTGACTAAGCATCCGAATTATAAACTGACAGGGGATTGTAACAGGAAGTACATGTTTGATGTTGATAAGTATATTCATAAACGGTTGAAACTGAAAGCCTCAGATGAGTATGATAATATAACTATAAGTGAAGTGTAGTGACTCTGGATAGGCACTTTATGGAATATGAATTAGCAAAGAGCTTTGGAATGGATTGATTTAGTTCAGGCATGTGACCAATTTATTGCTAGTTGTGATAATTGGCAAACACTTCGAAATGTATGTGGAAAATGGAGGCGACTGATGGACAACAATGTTATATATAGGCTAGATGATGATATATCTTTTCGAAAATGCAGCTTGTATGAAGGAGATAAGACGAGTCATGGTGATTGCACAAATCATCATATAAGACAAGCTAATTGGACTGATTATTATTGTTGCAATCAGGAGGGCATCCATCTACATTGCACGCATGATCCGGCAGTTGAATTTGATATTGAAGATCAGAATGGTGAACTCACTCTTGTATGTCCTAAATGCAAAAAGAGAGTGAGAATAGACAGTATGAAATCAGTTATCTCACGTTGTCAAAAGATGCTTAATATGGAAATATTCAAAGATGCAAAACTAATACGATTAGATGATTGGTATTTTCCGGAAGTAAAAAGTAAAATTAAGCCGACGCAAGAATACTTTGTTACGACAGATGTAAAAACTGACAAAGACGGAGATACTATCATTATTCTTTATATTGGATATCAGGGAAGTAAAGATAAAGTTCAATTTTTTATCAAGCCAGAAAAAGGACAACTTTCAACTGATCATAAAGATTTGGATCCTTCAAAAATACTATCAAAGATTGAAGTTACACTAAAGAATCGTATTCTGACACAGAAGTATATAGATGGAGAATCTGAGGAATAAGAACAAATGATATCGGAGTTGGTTATGGAACAGGATGACTTAACGTATTGATTATCAAACATTGATGGTAGCAGATTCATTCATTGATTTACATAGCAGCAATAAGCCGACTGTGACGGCTAACGGCTGCTATTTTGTTTGCCCGGAACTCTGAAGGACGGAATATAGATTCGATGTCAGCGAAATTCTTTGCCGTGAATCCGGATTAGTTTCTGATGCAAACAATTTCATAATCCATTTACAACAACTATAAGGAGGAAATGAAAATGGAGTTTTTTAACAGTGCAGTACAGGTATTACAGACACTCGTAATCGCACTTGGCACAGGTCTTGGCATCTGGGGAGCAATCAACCTGATGGAAGGCTATGGAAACGATAATCCGGGTGCAAAATCTCAGGGAATGAAGCAGCTGATGGCAGGAGGAGGTGTGGCACTGATCGGTATT
>CALEMD010000234.1 GCA_937902945.1 uncultured Erysipelotrichaceae bacterium
TATGCATAGCTGCCATGCTTCCGGTTACCTCACCTGCATGCGTATTGCCATCAATATACAGTGCCGGCTTATCTTCGGCTGCACCAGTCGCTTGATTCGTCAATGCAACCGCATATACATTTCTTTTTTCTTCGGTTGTGCAGATAATCTCTGCCTTGCAAAGATGCGGATACTTCTGCTGCAGTTTTTCGATATTATCTTTCATTTCCTGATATTGGAAATAGTGATCATAATGAAATTCTGTTTTCATCAGATTCCTCCTCTAGAGCACTTTGCTTAAGAATTCCTGTGTTCTTTGATTTTTTGGATGATCAAACATTTCTTCCGGTGTTCCTTCTTCTGCAATCATGCCATTGTCAATGAATAGAACTCTGTCACTGATCTGCTTAGCAAATCCCATTTCATGGGTGACAATAACACATGTCATTCCGCTTTCTGCCAGTCTGCGTATGACATCAAGAACTTCCTTTACCATTTCCGGATCAAGAGCACTTGTCGGTTCATCAAACAGCATGACATCGGGCTGCATTGCCAATGCTCTGACTATTGCCAGTCTTTGTTTCTGTCCGCCGGAAAGCTTGCGCGGATATTCATTTTCCTTGTCACTCAGGCCAACCATCTCAAGAAGCTTTCTCACTTCGCTCTGTGCCTGTTCCTTCGTTATCTTCTTCTCCAGAATCGGAGTAATTGTTATGTTATCGATAACCGTCAGATGCGGAAAGATATTGAAATGCTGGAAAACCATTCCGATCTTCTGTCTGTATGCATCCAGATCAATTCCTTTTTCAGTAATCTCTTTTCCTTCAAAATACACATGTCCGCTGTCTGGTGTCTCCAATAGATTCAGGCAGCGCAGAAATGTTGATTTGCCTCCTCCGCTAGGTCCTATGATGCTGACAACTTCTTTCTGATAGATTGTTTCACTGATTCCCTTGAGTACCTGCAGATCACCAAAGTTTTTATGCAGGTCGATAACCCTGATCATTTCCTTATTCTCAGTCACTGACAGCCAGCCTCCTTTCCATAGTCTTTACCAGTTTTGACAGTACTAGCGTACATAGCAGATAGATTGCCGCTACAATAAACAGCGGCTGATAAGTGTAAAACTGATTTGCCAGAATTGTTCTTGTAAACATAAGTTCATATAATGCAAATGTGCCAGCCAAGGATGTTTCCTTGATCATGGCAATGTATTCATTGCCAAGAGAGGGAAGAATGTTCTTGACTGCTTGGGGAAGTACAATCTTCATCATGCAGTTCTTTGAACTCATGCCAAGTGATCTCGCTGCTTCAGTCTGTCCTGAATCAACAGACTGGATGCCGCCGCGGATAATCTCTGATACGTATGCACTTGAATTCAATATCAATGACAGGATGACACACTGTTCCTTGCTCATGAATGAAAGTGCAGGAATCGCTATCGGGATGAAGAAATAGGCAATGTACATCTGTACAAGCAGCGGTGTTCCTCTGAGTACTTCTACATAGATCGATGCAATGTCTGATAGAATTCTGTTCTTTGACAGATGCAGCATTGCGATCAGTGCACCCAGTATAGATCCAAAGAATACAGCAATGAATGCATACTTCAGTGTTCCCAGCAATCCATTCAGAAACACAGGATAATTCTCAATGAATACTGTCCAAATACTTGCGCCCATATCTCTACTTCCTTTCAGTACTAGTCTTCAATGCCTGCATCTGCTTTTGCAGCAGCATACCATTCGACATAAAGGCCTTTGTCATTCACTTCTGTTATGATCTCATTCACTGCATCAATCAGTTCAGTTTCACCTTTTTTGCAGGCAATGACATTTCCTGCATAATCTGCATATGGAGTCAGATCAAACTGCACAGTGGATACTGCAAATGCACCATTTGAACTAGCAGCATATGCTCCTGCACTTGTGC
>CALEMD010000235.1 GCA_937902945.1 uncultured Erysipelotrichaceae bacterium
GAATCCATCCAGATAATCCCTCACCATTGCAAACTGGGGTACCAGATCATCTGGGGCAGGTTTGCGAGTCCCCTTATACTGCGGATAAAGATCATGTCTGAAGGTATGCTTGCCAGCATCAAAAGCAACCAGCACCATGTCCGGCTGCACTGTTTCCAGTGCTTTCTGCATCATCATCGCAAAGCCATAAACAGCATTGCTTGGTATACCGTGAGATGTTGTCATCTGGTGACCATATGCAGTCGCATAATACGCTCTGAACAGCATCGAGTTTCCATCTACAAGCATCAGTTTTTTCATTGTTATGCCTTCTTTCTATTTTTTAATAAAACCGTCCAGCACCTGCCGGACGGTTCAGCATTCATTGCTGCGGATTTGCAGTCGCAGTTGGATCAGCCACTTCACCATTGGTATCATCACCCTCTGCCGCAGCCGATGATGCTTCAACCATTGTCTCAAGAACACTTAGATTTTCATACATGATTGAAATATAATCCTTGCCGTCATCCGTCTGTGTCTGTGTAAGACTGGACAGATTGGATAGTTCCACTCTGGTCAGTCCCAGTTCAGATTCCAGTGTGTTGAAAAGTTCTATCATGTCTTCACTCATATTCGCTTCATAGACTATATACTTTACATTATCATTTTTGATTCTTTTCTTGATGATCTCAAGCTGCTCATCATTTGGCAATGCGCCATATTTAGAAAGAATAACCGGATAAACCTGAAATCCATATGTTTTCTGCCAATTGCCGAAACTTGCGGTCATAGATACAAATCGGATCTGCTTTCCCTGATTGATATTGCTTGTTGCAAGTGCCTGATACTGAGCATCAAGATTGATCAGATCTGTCTGCAGTTTAGTAAAGTTCTCCTCATAAACAGATTTATCTTCTGGGAATGTCTTTACCAGCCAGTCTCTGACGTCCTTTGCCATACTGAGCATGGCAATCGGATCTGTCCATAGGTACAGATCCTGCACATCCGTATCGACCAGATTGAAAGCATCGCCTTTATAGTATGCTGACTCTATATATGTTGCTTCTCCGTCTGTAATAACCTGCGTATATCGTTTAAAGTCATACACTGCATTCAATGTTGAAAGGTCAATTTGTGAAGTGCATGCTTTATTGATGCTGCTGCCAGAAACACTGAGGTACGGTTCAAGCTGGCCAATATGAAAGAATGCTGCAGAATCAGTGAGAATTTCTTCATAATTCTCTTTAAGCTGTGCCCGCTGAACAATAGAATCATCCTGTATGGATTGAGAAGTGATTGTATCACCGCCGATTCTATTCAATAAATATCCAACCGGGTATACCGTGTAGGCAACCTGGGTTTTTACAATGGTGCAGCCGTTGAGACCAGTACATAGCAATGCGCCTGCAAATAGTAACCGCAAGAATTTTTTCACTGAAATCTCCCTTCATCTATCTTGCAGAATTATATCACAGTCATCCCTATCACGCCTACGGGTTTGGAGTCTGCGGATGTCGCTGATCCAGAATTCCTGCTCCTCTGAAACTGAAAAAATCACGCTGGGAAACAATTAGATGATCCAGTATTTCAACTTCCATCAGAATGCCGATCCGCTGGATCCGATGAGTCATCAGAATATCTGCATCGCTGGGCGATAGAACACCGCTGGGATGGTTGTGAACAAGCATGATACGGCTGCTGTTGCAAAGCAATGCCTCCTTGAATATCTCTCGAGGGAAAACCATGCTTGAATCCAAAGTGCCGACAAACAGTACCTTGTAATGCACAATCTGATTGGCCGCGTCAAGATATACAGCCATAAACTGTTCCTGAAGTTCACTGCCAAGTTCGTGCTGAAGCCAGCATATCAATGTATCAGGGGATGATATTACATCCTTATCCATGGCTCCATCTCTGCTGATTCTTCTGGATATTTCAAAACAAGCCTGCAGTTCAATGGCTTTTACTTCTCTGATTCCTTTGATCTGCATCAATTCTTTCGTATTGCAGCGGGCCAATCCAACAATGCCTCCGCAATGCATCAGAAGCCGATCTGCAGTTTCCAGTGCTGACTGTCCTTGAATACCGCTTCGCAGTATGACTGCCAGCAGTTCCCTATTGGAAAGACTCCTGATGCCATATCTCTCTGCTTTTTCCCGCGGTCTTTCCAGACGCGGCAATTCCTGTACAGTTGCCATATATCCATTCTCCTACAAACTGAATATATGGCATATGCGGCCTATTCCATTCCTAAAGTGCTGATCGGTTCTTTTGAAGTGTCTATGCCGCTGTAGATATGAATTTCCCTATTCTCATAATCAGCCGATGCATAATAGACAGCAGTATTCGGGTCAGGAATTGTACTGTCTTCTTCCGTGTATCCAGTATTCTGATCATAGAAATAGTAATCTGTATTCATATAGCCGGTAAGTACTGCAATAGCATATTCTCTTTGAATCATAGTTTCCGCATCACTCAGTTCATAACTTCCATCCTTGAATAGATCGATGCGGGTATTGCCGGATCCGTCAGCTTTTTCTTCAGCATATGTATAATCAACGTCTGTCTGATAATCAAGTGTGTAGTAAGAACTGAGTTCATAACCCAGTTCTCCAGTTTCAGATGTGAATACTCCATAGCTGTAGCTGCCCGGTCTCACTAAAGAAATGCTGAAGGATTCAATAGCCGTATCCGGATCGTCGGCAGCTGCAATGCTGACTGTCGTCGCAAAGAAAATATCTTCTGAACGATTGCTCACCATCAGTGCATACTTTGTTGGGTCTTCTTCATCAATCTGATACGCTTCAATACTCATAATACTAGGGTCTGACTCAACGGATTTCAGATACTTGGTATAAGCGGACACATTCTCATAATCACTGTTAACCATCCTTGAATCACTCTGCGAGCTGCATCCGCAAAGCAGAACACCGGCAAGGACAGCAGTCATAATCTTCTTCTGCATGTTATTCTCCTGAATTTTGAACCTATCATAATATGAATGATCATATTTTTCTACATTTGCACAAATATAATCTGTTGTCTTTTTGATCACTGAAAAGTAAAATCAGCAGATTTCGTGATATATTTATTCATGTACGGGAGGTCTTTGCCATATGTACAATAAGACAACTAGTGTAAACTTTCTTCAATTCGGCAAAATATCTGATTCGTTTAAAGATAATCTGAATCTTAAGAAAGAAACAATAACGCAGACAAGCGATTTCTGCAGCTCACTCACACGATACAATGAAAACATCTATGTGGAGATCACAGAAGGAATGGCATTGTGCCGTATCGTAAATGATCCGGAATATGACTCTATTCAGACTTATGCAATCCACAGAAATATCCGCATCAACAAGGGCAACTATTTTGCTATTGTCCCGATGACAGGAAAGATTGTCTATAATCTTTACTACATACCTGGCACCAAGAGCAGTTCTTATAAATTGGAGACACCATATCCTTTCAAGCGCATCGTTCCTACCATCCAGATCAAGGAAATTGTTGCTTATTATTATGTTGTAAAATCACCAAATTATCATTTTCCTGGTGAATCCCACGAATACTATGAACTGACCTATGTAGACCATGGTTCTCTGTTTACCGATGTCGGCAGCAGCAATTATACAATCGGTTCCAACAGCTGCATGATCTACGGCCCGAATCAGTGGCATGATCAGAAAGTTATCAGTTCAGATTCCTGTTCATACCTGACAGTCATATTTGATGCCTCCGGCATTGATGAAAAAATTATAAATCGCGTGTATACCTGTTCCCGCTTTCTTGTGCAGATGATTGACAATTTTGTCAAAGCGAGTGATCAGAATATTCAGTACCGCTACGATGCAATGATCTGCAATCTGCAGAACTTCATCATCAGCCTGCTTCAGGTTGACTCAACAGAGCAGTCAAAGCCAACCACCCCTATCAACCAGCATTTCGAAGACAGACTGCTTGAAGAGATCATCACCTTCATCAACCAGCATCTGTATGAACCTCTGCCTATAGAGCAGATATGTGAAGAGTTCTCCATATCCAGAAGCACTCTGCAGAACCTGTTCAAGAATAACATGCAGATTGCCCCAAAGCAGTATATCAATGAAACCAAACTGAGCAGAAGCCGTGTGCTTATACGCAAGAGTGAACATACCATCAGCGAAATTTCCAGCATGCTTGGATTTACTTCCATCCACTATTTCTCAAGAAAATTCACGCAGCGCTATGGAATTACACCAAGTGAATATTCTAAAAAGATCTACGATGAAGATGCCGGTGCTTCTATATCACAGAGACAGGATGGCAGAGAAATGTAAAACGCGGCTGAACCGCGTTTTTCTTTACTCAGATACATCTTCATCAGGAAGATCCTGACGCATGGCATGCTGTTTTCCTACAGCCACTGCCATATCAGCAAGTGTTCTCAGATCCTTGACCATGGCCCTCGACATACTAGTCTCCGCAAGCATGCCAAGATTTGTGCCGCTCAATACAATCACTCTCGGCATATCCTTAAGCTTACTGGAAAGATCAACTGAGATCTTGTAAGGACTCCCGGAATAAACATCTGTGAATATCAGAATGCCCTCT
>CALEMD010000236.1 GCA_937902945.1 uncultured Erysipelotrichaceae bacterium
CAGCGGGTGTGAACTGGATACAGAGGAACCTGTCAGTATGATTGATAGGGACCTATTCATCAGCTATCTTTCAAAGAATGGCAATGAAGTGTCTGATACCTATGCAGATGTAAATGGGGAAGGAAGAATTACGATCCTGCCATTGGCTTCACCTGCACCAAGTGCTGAAAGTGATATAGCTGAACAGCCTGTACAGAACAGTACAAACGATGAATGGATGGGATGGGTCACAGCTGCTGTGCTGATTCTGATTCTTGTTCTGACTGATAGAAAAGGCAGAAAGTAGCAGAACAAAGTTATGCTAGGTTTGCTGCTAAAAATATGCCAAGTTTACTGGTGAACGTGGAAAAAGGGTGCATATCAGCACAATGGCAGCATACTTGCTGTGCCAATCTGCTGTTTGAAAGACTGAATTTGAATGTATAATAAAAACGATGAAAGCTATCAATCATAATACAGACAATGAAACTGCAAAGATGGAAATGTCAGTTGCATTGAAAGAATGCATGAAGAAAACTCCGATTGAAGATATCACAGTAAAGCAGATATGTGATCAGAGCGGTTTTTCAAGACAGACGTTCTATCGTCACTTTTTAGATAAATACGATCTTCTGAACTGGTATTTTGATATACTGCTGCATGAATCATTTAAAGAGATGGGGAGCATTGAAACAGTTAAAGATGGACTGATACGGAAGTTTACCTATATAAAGAAAGAGCATATCCTGTTTGAGAATGCATTCCGAACGGATGTGCAGAATTCCCTCCGCTCACATGATTTTGAGATGATCTATGCTTTTTATAAAGACCGCATTGTTGAAAAAACAGGTGCAGAACCGGATGAGAAGATCAGCTGGCTGCTGGAGATGTACTGCCGGGCATCGGTATCGATGACCGTGGAATGGGTGCTGAACGGCATGGAAATGCCGGTTGAGAAACTGGCCTATCTGATGGTAGAAGCAATGCCTTTAGATCTGAAGACACTCTTTTTGAAGATTCATCTGCTTCAGGATGAATGAGAAGAGAACAGATAATTTCACATATGTTACAAAATTCACAATCTGTAACTTATCAGAATCTTTTTAAGTAGGTATATTAAAAATAGAATTATGACTATAATAGAACTCTTCCATTGATCTGGAAGAGTTTTCTTTAGGACTGATGGAGATGAGGCCATTTGATTGACAATACACTATGAATCTCTTACTATAGATACGTAAGTTAGATATCACTAACTTATATTGACCAGATAGAAGGAGTCAGCTATGAACATATCTACATTCATAACCCTGTGCATTATTACGGGTATAGTAATACTAGCCGCATACAGCATGAAGCATCAGAAACACTCATGCAATGGAAACTGCGGTTCCTGTGCTGGCTGCTCAATTGAAAATAAGAAGACAGCAGGTACACTGTATGAAAGATACCGCAAAGATCATCCGACCAAAGTATCATGACAATTTTGAATAACTAAAAAAATTAGAATAATCCATTTGAATTGCCTGTATCTATTATATTTTTACGTGATATACTTATTTGGCAATATTCACAGTAAAAATACGGGGATTGAAATGGAAGAAAAGAAAGAACTGATCCGGAATTTGGATCGGCTTCATACAACGCCGCTTGGCATGGAACGTATGAAACGGAATCTGAATGTAGATACAGAAGATATGGTTGAATGGTGCCGTTCACAGATCAAAGGCGGCAATGTGATGGTGGTGCATAAAGGCAAAAACCTGTATGTCAGTGCTGAAGACTGCCAGATTACTGTGAATGCACAAAGCTATACAATTATCACTGCTCATATTATTCCAGAACTTTGAATCCGCTGCGGCGGATTTTTTTGAGCATCACGATTGACGTGCTTAAATGTAATCGCTATAGTTACAATGTAAACAAGAGGTATGTGAAAGGAGCTTAGATGAAAAAGAAAATACTGACACTTATATTGACATCACTGGTATTGACAGGATGTGCGATGAACGCGTCTTCCAGTTCTGAAGCAAGCGCAAAGGTAATCACTGCAGAAGAAGCCTATCAGATGATGCAGGAAGAAGATGATGAAATCGTCGTGGATGTCAGAACGGCAGATGAGTATGCAGAGGCACATATTCCTGGTGCCATACTGATACCGAATGAATCCATTGCCAATGAAGAGCCGAAACTGCTTCCTGATAAGGATGCACGGATTATGGTGTATTGCCGCAGCGGCAATCGCAGTGCACAGGCGGCGGAAAAGCTGATTAAGATGGGATATACAAATGTATATGACTTCGGCGGTATTAAGAATTGGACATATGAAACTGAAAGCGGTGAATGGATAGAATGAAGAAACAGGGAATGACTGCAGAGTTTGCCGTGGCAGTGCATGCACTGGTATATCTTCTGCATAAGAATGAATATGTATCCAGCAATGTTCTAGCAGAGAATATATGCACCAATCCCGCTCGTGTCAGAAAGATCATGGGCAGG
>CALEMD010000237.1 GCA_937902945.1 uncultured Erysipelotrichaceae bacterium
CCCCAGTTCCTGACCCCAGATCGTTTGGCTATTCCCCAACTAACTTTGGTAAGCCCAGGCTTTTATGCCCTTGTCTGGTTGTTTACATACTTGATGATATTGGATGCATTGGCATAGGTTTCTGCGTTTTCGCCTTTGACAGTGACCAGTGTCGGAGCCTGCATGACATTGTACTGTCTGCACAGTTCTGCATTCTCATCTGCATCAATGACCGTATATTTAAATCCGATCTTGTTGAGCATCTCTTTAACACTCATGCAGTTTGGGCATGTCTTGGTTGTAAACAGAAGCACTTCATCAGCTGGTTCTGCTTTTACTTCACAGACCGGCTGTTCCTTTTCCTCTTCCTTGAAATCGGAAACAGGTCTGGATACAAGTCCTTCAACGTTGTATGTCTTTCTATCCTTGAATTCCTGACTCTTGCCTTCATTCCAGTTGCGGACTGGACGGTAGTAGCCGGTAATGCGTGAATAGACCTCTGTTGCAGCACCGCACTTAGGGCACTTGTATACCTCTCCTGAGATATAGCCATCATTTGCACATACAGAGTATGTTGGGCTCAATGTGTAGTAAGGCAGCTTGTAGTTGCTGGCAATCTTGCGGACCAATGTAGCCGCAGACTTCCAATCGCTCAGTCTTTCACCAAGGAATGCATGGAAGACAGTACCTGATGTATACAGTGTCTGCATTGGATCTTCAATATCCAGTGCTGTGAAGATATCATCTGTATATCCTACTGGCAGATGGCTGCTGTTGGTGTAGTATGGAGTGCCATGTTCATTGGCAGTGATAATATCCGGATACAGTTCCTTGTCATGCTTTGCAAGACGGTATGTTGTGCTCTCTGCTGGAGTTGCTTCAAGGTTGAACAGGTCTCCCTTGTTATTCTCCTGGTAATCAGACAGACGCTGACGCATATGATTCAAGACCTCAACAGAGAACTTCTGTGTTTCCTTATGTGTCAGATCCTCTTTCAGCCAGCATGCATTCAATCCAACTTCGTTCATGCCGATAATGCCGATCGTTGAGAAGTGGTTCTTGAAGGAACCGAGGTATCTCTTTGTATATGGATACAGGCCTGCATCCAATAGACGGGTAATAACTTCTCTCTTTGTGCTGAGACTTCTTGCACTCAGATCCATGATCTTATCGAGTCTGGTATAGAATTCTTCCGGTGTCTTGGAGAGGTAGGCAATTCTTGGCATGTTGATTGTAACAACACCTATAGAACCTGTGCTTTCTCCGCTTCCGAAGTATCCTCCTGACTTCTTTCTCAGCTCACGCAGATCAAGACGCAGACGGCAGCACATGGAACGTACATCTGATGGATTCATGTCGCTGTTTACATAGTTGGAGAAATATGGAGTGCCATATTTTGCAGTCATCTCGAACAGCAGCTTGTTATTCTCTGTTTCTGACCAGTCAAAGTCCTTAGTGATGGAATAGGTAGGAATCGGATACTGGAACCCACGGCCATTGGCATCTCCTTCAATCATGGTTTCGATGAATGCCTTGTTGACCATATCCATTTCTTTCTTGCAGTCCTTATACTTGAAGTCCATTTCCTTGCCG
>CALEMD010000238.1 GCA_937902945.1 uncultured Erysipelotrichaceae bacterium
TGTCACCATGCAGCATCAGGGTGTCAGCCAGATGCTGAAAGTTGAATTGCGAGATGCAATTGATATGGCAGACAGTGAAACAAAGGAGGATCAGAAATGAGTTTTATAGATTCTCTTAAGGAAAAATTCAAACAGAGAGATGATAAAGCGGTTTATCTGAGCGGCTTCAGGAAATCGAAAGATTCTTTCAGCGGAAGCCTGAACGAAATGTCATTTCACTTTACAGGTGTAAATGATGCATTTCTAGAACAGCTCACTATTGTACTTCTTGAAAGCGATATCGGCATTGAAACAGCAGACTTGATATGCAATAAGCTGAGGGAAAAAGCAAGTGCCTATTCTACGGTTACATTTAAGTGGGCTATGAACTTTCTTCTGGAAATTATGAAAGAAATCTATGAAGAAATTCCCGATACTGAAATTCAATACAACCCCGAAGGTACAACAGTTATTCTGCTTGAGGGAGTCAATGGCAGCGGTAAAACGACAACAGCGGCCAAACTTGCCAGCATGTATTGCAAACAGGGAAAATCAGTTGCCTTTACAGCTGCTGATACTTTCCGAGCTGGTGCAATTGATCAGCTTGCGGAATGGGGCGAAAGGCTAAATGTTCCTTGTATAAAAGGTTTGCCTCAAGGTGATCCAAGTGCTGCCATAGTAGATGGATGCCGGTATGCTAAGGATCACAGCATAGATATACTTTTATGTGATACGGCAGGACGTCTTCAGAATAAAGTCAGCTTAATGAACGAACTGTCAAAAATGAATCGTGTCGCTGGACGGGAAATTGCCGGAGCCCCGCATAACACTTGGCTTGTTCTTGACGCTACAACTGGACAGAATGGTCTGTCTCAAGCGGAAATATTCAACCAATCAACAAATCTTTCCGGTATCATTCTTACTAAAATGGACGGTACTGCAAAAGGTGGCATCATCATTGCAATTAAACACAAATTGCATATTCCGGTGCTGTTTATTGGACTTGGAGAACATCCAGAAGACCTAAGACCATTTGACTTAGATTCTTATCTGTATAGCATCTCAGAAGGTATGGAAAATGGATGACAGACTGCACATCAACGATCTGATGGACTTCTATCTGCCATTGCTTACTGAGAAACAGAAGAATGTATGCAGAAATTATTACAGTGACGATCTGTCACTCGCAGAAATTGCTGAACTGGAAGGAATAAGCAGAGCTGCTGTATCTGATACTCTGCATACTTGCCGCCAGCAGCTTCAGTATTACGAAGACACCATGCATTGCCTGTCAAATATGAAAAAGCGTCTGAAACTGTATTCACAGCTGGAGAAGCATACAGATGAACAGGGACTCAGACTCTTGAATAAATGCAAAGAAAGCGAAGGGTAGGATATATGAGCAAAGTAATATCAGTCAATTCAGGATCATCTTCATTAAAGTTTCAATTGTTTGAAATGCCGGAAGAAACAGTACTTACTTCCGGAAATGCAGAGCGTATCGGTCAGGACATGGGCATATTCACGATTAAAGTAAACGGTCAGAAAATCACCCGTGAACTGCCTATACCAAATCATAAGGTTGCAGTCGACCTGCTGCTGAAAGCACTTGTCGAATACAATATCGTAAAGAGTCTGGATGAAATCCAGGGTGCCGGTCATCGCATAGTCCAGGGCGGTCCATACTTTGATCAATCCGTTAAGGTGGATGGTGATGTTGTACGCAAAGTGGATGAACTTTGTGAACTTGCACCGCTGCATAATCATGCCCATCTTGTATGCTATCAGGCCTTTAAGGAAGCTCTTCCAAAGATTGGTCATGTGTTTGTATTTGATACAGCTTTCCATCAGACAATGGGACCTGAATCATATCTGTTCCCTGTACCTTATGAATGGTATACAGATTATAAGATCCGCCGCTATGGTGCTCATGGCACAAGCCATCAGTATGTAAACCGCAGATGTGCTGAACTTATGAAAAAAGATGTCAGCAGTCTGAATATGATTACCTGCCACCTTGGCAATGGTGCATCTATTTCTGCTATTCATGATGGCAAATGCATTAATACATCCATGGGACTTACACCATTAGGCGGTATTATGATGGGTACTAGATGCGGTGATATTGACCCAACAGTCGTCTTCT
>CALEMD010000239.1 GCA_937902945.1 uncultured Erysipelotrichaceae bacterium
CATTTGGAATAACAGCAATTCGATTGTTACGCCGTCTTTGTGGCTGAAGAGTCAAGTTGAGAAATCATTTCTGCAGAACAATCGAATTGCTGTTATTCCAAATGGTATTGACACTTCAATATTTCATCCTGCAGAATCAGATTTTATAGCGAAACATCATCTGGAAAAGCAATTTGTCTTATTAGCGGTGGCAAGTGTTTGGGATGAAACTAAAGGTCTGAAAGACTTGCAGCAGCTATCAAAGCAGTTATTCAGAAATGAAAAACTGATTGCAGTTGGTGTCAGCAAATCTCAGATGAGTGGATTTGATCCTGTGAATACAATATGCATAGAACGTACAGAAAATATCCAGGAATTAGTGGCTATGTATTCTGCTTCAAATGTCTTTGTTAACTTTACGTATGAAGATACATTTCCAACAGTGAATCTTGAAGCTTTGGCCTGCGGCTGTCCAATCCTCACTTACGATACAGGCGGCAGTACTGAAACGGTCAATCAGCAGACAGGTTTGATAATTGGAAAGGGAAGACTATCAGAAGCAATTCATATTGTGCATGAATTGTCTTCAAACCCAATAGAAGCCTTTTCTAGAGAAGCTTGTGTGCATTCTGCAGAACAATTTACAATACAGAATATGCAAAACCAATACGAAGAACTGTATAAGAGTGTTCTCGGGGAGGATCGATGAAAGTCTGTTGGATTAGCAATGCACCATCTCCATATAAAGTAGATTTTATGAACCTGCTTGGCAAAGAAGTTGAATTGACTTGCTTGTTTGAACAGCATGCGGAGAAGGATAGAGAGAAGAATTGGTATAAGAGTAATTTTGATCATTTCAAAGCGATCTATCTCGATGAAACCGATCAGAAAAAAAAGATTCGAGAAGCGGCAGTCTTCAATGATTGTCTGATCAATTCCGACTATTCAAAACCAATATGCATGTATGCTGTCAAACAGTTTCATAAGCACAGCAAAAGCGTATTTCTTCATGCAGATGGAGGATTGGCAATTCCTAGAGGAATCATGGATAAAGTGATTTCTTACGTAATGAAGCAATCTGATTATTTTCTCAGTTCAGGTGAAGAGGTAAACAAATACTTTCAGTATTATGGAATTTCATCAGATAGAATACTTCAGTATCGTTTTTCTCCTTTATCCGCATCTGATTTGCAGGAACACGCATCTATGCGGCACCAGAAAGATCAATATAGAAAAAAATGCGGGTTTAAGGAAGATATTATGCTTCTCTCTGTAGGCCAACAGATACCCAGAAAGGGATATGACATC
>CALEMD010000240.1 GCA_937902945.1 uncultured Erysipelotrichaceae bacterium
GATTATTAACAATAAGATGCCTGATCTGCATAATTGATGATTTCTTCTCAAAAACCTTACATGAAATGCCTTTGTCATTCATCTGTTTCATGACTTCATCAAGAAACAGGTTCTTCTGTTTTCGGGTATGTCTTCTGCCTAGTGTGACACCCCATAGCATCATTTCATCTTTCATATTCAGTCTCCGAGAAAGGATCAGGCAGTGGATTATACAACCCACTACCTGAAGTCAAATCTTAGAATATTCCGAGCAGTGCTCCTGCAAAAGCGATAACGAATACAAGAAGAATCAGTTTTGTAGGTCTCCAGCCCTTCTTGATCAGACGAACCATGACAAACAGCATAATGACTCCAAGCAGTCCTGGGAAAATGCTGTTCAGGACATCTGCAACAACTACTGAAGTGTCGCCTGTTACGATTGTCCAGTTCAGCGGTACGCTGACCATCGATGCTGTCATTGCACCAACCATCATCAGACCAAGAACAGAAGCGCTCTTTGTCAGAACTGACATCAGACCTGATGAGAACACGGAATCGATGAAGCTAGTACCGAATGTATAGCCAGCATTAAGCAGATAATACTTAGCAATTGACTGTGTCACACCATACAGCAGTATGAACAGCAGTACGCCTACTGCATTGCCTTGTGAACACAGGCCAATAGCAATACCTGCCGCAATGATTCTCAGACAGTTGAAGAACAGACTGTCAAACATTCCAGCAGTAGGACCCATCAGAGCAGCTTTGATATTTTCAATCGTTGCCCCATCTACATTGCCTTCCTTATGCTGTTTTTCCATAGCATAGGATAAACCTGCAATGAACGAGAATGCGACAGCATGTGTATTGAAGAATGCCTGATGACGCAGAACAGCTTCTTTTCTTCCTTCTTCATCATCTTTGTATATGGATTCAATTGCCGGACTCATAGTCAGTGTGAATCCATTTGCTTCCATCTTAACCATGTTGAAGTCAACAAATACAAGGTGAGAAAGCCAGAACATTTTATTCAGTACTTTTTTATCTTCAGCACTTACCACATTCTTTTCCATTAGAAGAAGTCCTCCTCACTATTTGCTGATTTAGCAGATACACCAGATGTCTGCAGTTCTTTCTTGGCATTGATTATATTGCGGTTGATGAAGAACAGAGTTACAGCAATTGCCGCACCGATGACAGCAACCGGAACCGTTCCTAGACCCGCATAAGCAACCAGGACATATCCAACAAAGAAGAAGATTCCAACTTCACCATCCCAGATCATGGATGTCAGAATTGCAAATCCAACACCAATCATCATAGAACTAGCCGCGGTTAGAGCGGTCATTACAAACGCAGGAAGCGAAGCCAATACTGCGTTCAATCCTTCAACGCCAAACGCAATGGCTAAGAACAGGACAGTTGTTCCAATCAGATTGGCAATGAACATCCATCCAATTGATTGAATCTTAAACTGCTTCATATTTGTAACAGCAAGGTGTTCCCAATATGCAGCAAGCGGAGAGTTGATCAATGACATGACAATAGCATTGAAGCTAGCCATGACAGTACCAATCGGCATTGCAATTGCCAGCCCCTCTTCAGCACTGGCACCAGTCAGTATCGTATATGCGACAGCGATAACTGATGCTGAGCAGGCATCCGCAGGAACTGCACCTCCTATTGCAGAAATACCCATGAAAATTGATTCAAGTGAAGCCCCCATGATGATACCCGTTTTAACATCCCCTAGAACAAGACCGATGATTGGGGCAACGACAATCGGACGATTGAGACATTGCCAAGACAGCAGATTGAAATCAAGCATTGTGATAATGTAATACGCAATTGCTACAATTAACGCTTTACTGGCCATAATTTTACACTCCCTTCTTTCGTGTTTTATCAGCCAAACATCTTAGCCAGTGATTCAGCAGAATCTTCCGGTGTTGTCTGGTAGATTGCACTATAGCCAAGATTTAATACCTGTTTCAGTGTTTCTTCCTCTTCAGGATAGAGATACAGATTTGCCCCATATGTCTTACGCTGACTGCCATCTGTTTTCTTAGATGCAATGCGTCCGTAGTTTCCAACCTGAACCGTTTCCGGTTTCTCTTCTATTCCCTGCAGCAGTTTCAGCAAATCTGCAGGTGTCTGACAGATCATCAGAATCTTATGATCTGCAGCCTTTGGATTCTTCATCATCGCAATGACATCATCAACCGATTTGATTGCTGTCTTGCATGTTGCAGGAGCAGCCATCATCAATGATTTCTGAATGGTTGGATTGGCAGCAGCCGCATCATTCGCAACAATAATTCTGTCTACCCCGGTGTGCCTTGACCACTTAATTGCAATCTGTCCGTGAATCAGCCTCTCATCAAGTCTCAATAGTTTAATCATCTTCTGTATAACCTCCTATGATTTCAGAAGAAATCTTCCTGTTCATTCTTTGTTTCTGTTTTATCCTGCTCAACCACTCTCAGCATTTCCCTGCTCTGCTCCACCAGTCGATTAATATCTTCTTTTGATATGGATTCCCTTATGGACAGTTCCAAGACTAGAGCCAAGTTCACGCCAGCTATCAATGTCGTATTCGGCTTATCAAGATATAGATACATAATCTGGTTGACACTTCCTCCATACAGATCGGACAGCAGTATGACTTGATCATCTTCTTTTACATCTTTGTAGAATTCATCTAGATGCTGCTGAACACTGTCCTGATTGATATATGCATCGAAAACAGTCAGTCTGGCATTGGCTCCAGCTAGAATCTCTATAGAGGATTTCATCCCGCTGGCAAAATGACCGTGACTTGCAAGAAATAGTTTGAGCATATTATTCCCCTTTTCTTTTCACACAAAAAATAGCACCCTCAGAGTAACCTGTGAATGCTCGTAATTGATGGATATAAGATGCAATTTCACTATTTGCACATTATATAGTGCAATTTTTAACACTATTGAAGAAATTCTTCTTCTACTGCCCTTGAAAACATCTCTTCTAATACAGTATCCGCAGATTCAGCCAGCCTGCGTACAAGAAAACGATCATTCACCAGCATCTGCAGTATCTGATCTGTGAGTTTCACATCCTGAACCGGCAGCTTTGGATTCATTGAAACTGCAATTACGCAATTGATTTCTTCCGAACGGTTCTGATAGATAGTTTTAACCGGCTTGTAGAAGTCAATGAACTCTCTTCCGGTGCTGCAGTAATCAAAGAAAAGCAGCAGCACTCCAGAATTGCTGTAACAGTACGAGAGAATTTCTGATCTTGCATTCAAATTATCGAACAGCTGTTTCTGACTTCTATCATCCTTGCCGTATTTAAAGCACAGGGCCTGCAGACAGGACGGATAATCTGAAATTTCAAAGTCTTCACAGCAGTGAACCATACTCTTGATCTGTTCAATGCGCTGACGTGAAAAACCTTTGTTGAAGAGCTCTCTGAACATACGCTGCCGATGATTCGGTTCTGTCTTAGGACTGCCATATTTTATGAATGGCAGCGGATATGTCAGATAGAGACTTCCCCATGAGAAAACGATTGCATCATAATCCTCAAAGTTGATTCTTCTCATCTCATAAAGCTCAAAAACATCATTCTTTTCTACATAAGAGCCAAAATGCTTATTTACCTCTTCACGCATAAGTTCCGCAATAGCCTTGCTGTCAGTTGACACAGTCGCAAGCCGCAGTTTCTTATAGGAGTATTCTATCTTCCCAAGAATATAATCGAATCCCGAAGCATACGCTTTGCATTCGCCGCCGCTGATCTTTTCACCAAAGCGCATTTCAGTCTTCTGAATGATCAGACGTGCCATTTCCAAGGCAATTGGTGAAACCTGTTTTTCTACGCCCTCATTGTATGTGACAACTCTCTGCTTGCATGTATGATCAAAATGATGTCTCAGATACAGGCCCATCTGCATGCTTTCCAAATACCCGGAACAGAAACGAAACAGTTCCATTGAAAACAGCATGCCGCCAGTATCCTGTTTCAATTCTTCAGCAATCTCTTTGAATAGATTGCTGTTTTCTATCATCAATGATGTCGGAAAAATTTCAAGATCTTTATTCTCGCACATATCAAGATCACTGTTTATTATCAAGAGTCTCGCAAAGTTCAATATTTCACTTTCATCCGGATTCTGAAGATAGTCATGAATCAATGGCTGATTGAATATTTCCTTTGCCAACTGATAATGATAGGTTTCTGAGAGTTCCTCAGCGATCTTTGATGACAGTTTTGGATGCCTGCCCGAGAGAGAACGGTTTCTGATCAGGCATAGATGTGTTGCTAATTTCTTAGACGCAAGATCTGTCACTGACGCCTTGCTTTCTCTCAGCATTTTAAGAAATGCGTGGCGAATATCCTCATATATTTTCCGGTCATCATAAAAGAACTCACTGAATCCCTTTACCGGATACAGCAGTTCAATATCATGATACTGTGAGCAGAACACCTCAACCATTGCGGAGCGAATATCCTGTTCTAAGCCTTCCGCGTGAAGACCTTTCCCCGGAACCGAAATAACTTTCAGATTATATGAAAGCAGAAATTTTGTGGCCCAGGCAATATCATCTGCTAATGCAGAACGTGACACAAACAATGTATCGCAAACCGTTTCGAGTTTTACATACTTATAGGTTAACAGACTCTGCAGAATATACAGCTGTCGGTTAATCCGCTCAATGGAATGGGATTGAAAAAGCATATACTGTATGTTCACTTCTTCATGAAGCCTCTTGAATCTATCATCATCCAAAGACTTCAGCTGATAGCCTCTTGCTTTGAAAGAAACAATCTGCGCAGACTGTTCATCAGCAAGAAGATGATTCAAATAAGATATATCACTTTTAATTGTGCGCGGAGAAACCATGGCTTTCTTAGCCAATTCTTCAGAAGTAACGGCTCCGGTTCTTTCAGCCAGTTCCTTCATTATTACAAGATATCTGTTCTTTTCAAACTTCATGATCAAATAATACACTAAAGTACCGAAGACACATAATTTATTTCAGCTGTGACTTATTTATAACTTCGTTCAAAGCTCCCGATTCAAACGTCTGTCTAGAATACACACTTGTATATCCGCTCAGTATATAGCTGACAGCAACAGCCAGCATAAAATAGAGAGATCCAGATACGCCAAAGACTTCTGCGCTGAGTATCAATGACGCCAGAGGACAGTTGGTTATTCCGCAGAACAGACAGACAAATCCAAGGGCTGCACCGAACGATGGATCCAGCCCAAATATCATTGAAGCCACACAGCCAAGAGTCGCCCCAACACTGAAAGCCGGCACTATTTCTCCGCCTTTAAAACCCGCTCCCAGCGTTATCGCCGTGAGCAGCATTTTCACAATCCAGCCCCATGGATCCGCAGTGCCGCGGAGAATGGCATTATCTATAAGGGCACCGCCGGCACCGCTGTATGTATTTCCAAATATCATGATCAAAGCGGTCACTGCA
>CALEMD010000241.1 GCA_937902945.1 uncultured Erysipelotrichaceae bacterium
AGATGCTGCTGAGAAAGGTGCTTCTGTTATCCGTGATCTTCAGGACATGATACAGGGTGATTCTGCATTTATGAAAGTCAGAAGAAGCCATATCTGCGCCATAGTAAAGAATCAGGAAGGAATCAGAGACATGTATGAACTTGTCAGTGATTCCAATACAAAGACCCTAGCGGTTATGGGCAAAGCATCTGGCAAAGATGGCACGGAGGTTGTATCTGAACCAAGAGTGCTTAAAAGTGAACTTGAGAAGCATCGTACAAATCTTCTCATTGGTTCCGCATGTCTGAATTCTGATGTATTTGAACTGGCATGCAACGGTGATGACGAAAGACTTAGGAAAGCAGTTTCTTTCTATGACTATATTGAAATACAGCCCTTAGGCAATTATTCGACATATATTGCATTGGGGAACCTGCCGAATACAGCAAGACTGAAGGCTGTTTTGAAACGGATCATCGATATGGCAGACAGCTGCGGAATACCGGTTGTTGCAGACAGTGATGCGCATTACTGCCGAAAGGATCAGAAGAAGTTCAGAGATGTATATATCATGAATCAAGGTGTAGGCGGAGTTACGCATCCGCTGTATATACGTGATAATGAACTGAGACAGAGAACTGCCAATCCTGATCAGCATATCCGCCTGACAGATGAAATGAAAGCTGAATTCTCATGGCTTGAAGATGATAATCTGGTTGAGAAGATTACAGTGGATAATCCAAATCAGGTCTTTGATCTGATAGATTCAGTGCAGCCAATTCCTGATGGAACATTTCCGCCGTTTATTGAAGGCAGTGCTGAAAAACTCAGCAAAGTATGCTATGAAACAGCAAAGAAGACATATGGCGAACCGCTTCCGGAAATTGTAGAGGCAAGACTGAAGCGCGAGCTGAAGGCAATTACTGAACATGGCTATGCAGTGAACTACTATATTTCGCATCTTCTTGTCAAAAAATCAAATGCGGATGGCTATCTTGTCGGCTCAAGAGGATCAGTTGGTTCATCATTTGTTGCGACAATGTCTGGAATAACAGAAGTCAATGCATTGAAACCGCATTATCTCTGTCCGCATTGTCACCATATTGAATGGATTGATGATCCAGAAGTACGTTCAGGCTTTGATCTTCCGGATAAAGAATGTCCGGTCTGTGGGAATACAATGACAGGAAATGGTCATAATATTCCGTTTGAAACATTCTTAGGATTCAATGGCGATAAAGTTCCTGATATTGATCTGAATTTTTCCAATGAATATCAGGCAAAAGCCCATGCTTTTACGAAAGAAGTATTCGGTGAGGATCATGTCTTCAGAGCCGGCACTATTGGAACAGTTGCAGAAAAAACTGCTTTTGGCTATGTTTCCGGATACTGTGAAAAAATGAATATTACAAACATGCGCAGATCTTTGAAGGAATATCTTGCTAAGGGGTGCATGGATGTAAAGCGAACTACTGGACAGCATCCAGGCGGTATTATCGTTATACCGGCAGATCGGTCCGTATATGAATTCACACCTGTGCAGTTTCCTGCAAATGAGCCATCATCCGAATGGAAAACAACACATTTTGACTTCCATGATATACATGATACAGTTTTGAAATTTGATATATTAGGCCATGTAGATCCAACCGCGATGCGTTTGCTGCAGAATATTTCCGGTTTTGATCCGACAGCAATTCCGATGAATGACCCGGAAACGCTCAGTCTTTTCTCGTCAGATGACGCTTTAAAGGCAGATCCGCGTATTTATCATCAGGAAACAGGGGCGTTAGGACTGCCGGAATTCGGCACAAGAACAACTAGAAGAGTTCTGGAAATGACTAGACCTAAGAAATTCAGTGACCTGGTGATTATTTCAGGACTGTCTCACGGAACAGATGTCTGGGCGGGCAATGCACAGACACTGATTGAGCAGGGACACAAGCTTGAAGAAGTTATTGGATGCCGCGATGATATCATGACCTATCTGCTTGCAAAGAATCTTGAACCGATCAAAGCGTTCAAGATTATGGAAGACGTCCGAAAGGGCCGCGGACTTACTGAAGAATATGAAAAAATCATGAAAGAGCATGATGTTCCTGACTGGTATATGGAATCCTGCCGCAAGATCAAATATATGTTCCCCAAAGCGCATGCGGTTGCGTATGTTATCATGGCACTGAGAATAGCATGGTACAAGGTGCACTATCCGCATTGGTTCTATGTGCAGTTCCTTACACTTCGCTGCGATGCTTATGAAATCGAAACAATGACAAAAGGCATAGAGGCAATTCGTGACAGAATGAAGGATATTCAGATGAGAATGGCAGATCGCAATGCTGCAGTTCCTGTAAGCAATAAGGAAAAATCGCTGTTCGACACGTTGGAAGTGTGTGAGGAAATGTATGCGAGAGGCTATAGAGTAGGCAATATTGATCTTTATAACAGCCTGGCGACAGATTTCAGTGTATGCAGTGAAGATGAACACATTATCATTCCGCCATTTACATGTGTTGATGGCCTTGGCGCAAACGTTGCCCAATCGATTGTCAATGCTAGGGAACAGGGAAAGTTTCTTTCTAAAGAAGACTTATTCAGCAGAACGCAGCTTTCTCAGACATTGGCTAGAAAACTTGAAGTTCTTGGTTGTCTTTCAGGAATGCAGGAAAAGAATCAGATGTCATTATTCTGATGCATTTTAGAAATATTCTTGCAACGATTTTAATATTAGGGTATATTGATAGCGTAAGTAAGGAGTGCGAAAGCACTCCTTCGTTCATGTTATGGCACGTCAGACGTGCCGCGGAGAGATATGGAGAAAGCAGAAAGATTAAAAAAGCTATTTGAATCGGTATTTCAGGAATGCGGTGTAAAACTCTATGAGATTCAATGGATTCAGACACCGGACACAACTCTGCAGGTTTCTATTGAGAAATCTGATGGAAGCATGGATCTTGAAACATGCAGTGAAGTCAGTGAGAAACTGTCACAGATTCTTGATAATTGTGACCTTGCAGAAGAGAGCTATACGCTTGAAGTATGCAGTCCTGGCACAGAACGTGAAATCAAAGATTTCCATGAATTGAAGAATCTGAAGGGGACATATATCTTTGCAAGATTTAAGGAACCGATTGATGGACTAAATGAAATCACTGGGACAATTCATGAAGCTGATGACAGCCAGATTGTCATCGAGTACAAAGACAAAACAAGAAATAAAGAATTGACAATTGAATTGCAGAATATAGCAATGATCCGCCACGCGGTTAAATTCTAAGGAGAAAGACAAATGGAACTGAACTACAAAGATCTTCTTAAAGCAATGAGCGCAATAGAAGATGAACGCAAGATTTCTTCAGCAGTTATCGTAGATGCACTGAAAGAAGCTATGGCTAAGGCCTACAAAAAGGATGTTGATCTGAACGATATTGATGTACAGACCGAAATCGATGAAGGCAGCGGACATATGCATCTTTTCCAGTACTATACGGTCACAGATGATGTACAGGATGATGAACTTGAAGTCTCTTTGGAAGACGCAAAGGAAATGGATCCGAGTGCTGAAATCGGCGGCAAGGTAAGACGTGAAGTTGAAATTTCATCAATGTCACGCGCGGCTGCTACATTGGCAAGAAATGTTGTCAGACAGAAAATACGTGAAGCTGAAAAGTCTGCGGTATACGATGAATACATCGATAAACTGAATGACATGGTTTTAGGCATCGTCGAATCTGTCCAGGAAAAATATGCTTTGATCAATCTTGGCAAGGCTGTGGCAATGATGCCAAAGAGTGCAGAAATTCCTGGTGAACGTCTTGTTGAGGGACAGAAGCTGAGAGTGGTTATTACAGAAGTCAGCAAGGATACAAAAGGTTCTCAGGTTCTTGTATCCAGAGCAGATTCAATGCTTGTAAAGCGCCTGTTTGAAAAAGAAGTGCCGGAAATATTCCAGGGCATTGTAGAAATCAAGGCAATTGCTAGAGAACCGGGTGAACGTACAAAGATGGCAGTCATGACTCACAATGACGAGGTTGATCCAATCGGTGCGTGCATTGGTCCTAGAGGAAGCCGCGTTCAGGAGATCATTGAAGAACTTCACAATGAAAAAATAGATATCTTCCAGTGGAGTGATGATATAACGGAACTTGTAAAGAATGCACTTGCTCCTGCTGAAGTTATCAATGTACTTCCAACAGAAGATGAAAATGGACTGCTGGTCATTGTTGATGAAGATCAGCTGTCACTTGCAATTGGCAAGCGCGGCAAAAATGCCCGTCTTGCTGTTAAACTGGTAGATCGCAAGATTGATATCAAGACAAAAGCAGAACTTGCTGAAATGGGCAAGGATTACGATCAGCTGCTGCTTGATGCAGAAGTCCGCAAGGAACAGATGCGCAAAAAGAGAGCACAGGAAGAAATTGCCCGTATGGAAGAAGAAAACCGTCAGGCAGAGGAAAAGAGACAGAAAGCTCTTGCTGCTCTTGCTGCACAGAAGAAGGGTGACGTTCCAGCTGCTGAACCGGACAACTTTATACCTGAAGAAATGCAGGAAGCTGTCAGTGAAAAACTGGCAGATGAAATGGCTGTTCCAACAGTAGAAAAAGCGGAAGAGAAACCAGCTGAAGTCAAGCCTCAGGCAGAAGAAATTCCTGCAGAAGAAACAGCTGAGGAAACTGCAGAGGAAAATGATACTGCTGAAGAACCAGAGGATAACTCTGCAGATGCAGCTGAAGAAGTCGAAACTGTTCAGACGGAGACTGCTAAACCTAAGCGTAAAAAAGCTGATCTTGAAAATATGAAAACAGAATATGTTTCCGTATTTGAGAAACTTGCTAATACCAGCAAACCAAAACCAAAGCCAATTGACAAACTCAAGAAGAAAAAGCGCAAGGGCGAGGAAGATGAGATCAAAACTCGCAATAAGGATTTGGAGAAGCAGCTTGGAAATAATCTGAAGACAGATATCAAGCCTGTCTATACGGAAGAAGAACTCGATGAGATTCAGAAACGTGAACAGGAAGAAGAAGACAGCAAGTTTGATTTTGATTACGATGATTATGAGGATTACTACATGGACGAGGAAAAATAAGCCATGCCTAAGAAGATTCCAATGAGGCGCTGTATTGCTACTGGAGAGCAGCTGCCAAAAGGGAAACTGCTGCGGATTGTAAGAACACCGCAGGGAACTCTGGAGGTTGATCTGAGTGGCAAGGCAAACGGCCGCGGTGCATATCTTAAAAAAGATAAAGCAGCAGTAGAAACAGCTAGAAAAAAAGGATGTCTGCAGAAAGCATTTGAAACGGATATTTCTGAAGAATTCTGGCAGAAAATAGAGAACGCGATTAAGTAAGGCGTTAAGTAAGAAAGAGGGAATGCTGAAAAAGATTGGCATCATGGGAGTACGCTCCCTGAGAGAAAGAAGAGGAGTTAGACAATGAAAAAACAATACAGACCGGGACCAAAGAAATCAGATCGCAATAAGAAAAGAAACACAAATAACAGGCCTTTCGTTTCTGCACCTGTAAAGAGCAATGGACCGGCAGTACACAATATTCAGTATTCTGATGGAATTACTGTTAAAGAACTCGCACAGAAATGCAATAAATCGTCAAGCGATATCATCAAGCTCTTATTAATGATGAACAAAATGGTTACCATCAACACACCGCTTGATGATGAAACGGTTGAACTTGTATGCATGGAATATGATATTGAAGCAGAAAAAGTTAAACAGCATGAAGAAGACAGCCTTGAAGATGAAGAAACTGACAGACCGCAGGATCTGAAAGACCGCTGTCCGATTGTAACAATCATGGGACACGTTGACCATGGCAAAACTACATTGCTTGATTCTATCCGCAAAACTAAAGTTGTGGAAGGAGAAGCAGGCGGCATCACGCAGAGAATAGGTGCATATCAGGTTAAAGTCGGAAAGAAGAAAATCACATTTCTTGACACACCAGGACACGAAGCATTTACTGCCATGCGTGCAAGAGGCGCAAAAATCACAGATATAGCTGTTATTGTGGTTGCTGCAGATGATGGTGTTATGCCACAGACTAGAGAAGCAATTGACCATGCAAAAGCTGCAGATGTTCCAATGATTATTGCAGTGAACAAAATTGATAAGCCGGGAGCAAATCCTGATCGGGTTATGAATGAACTCTCAGAACTGGGCATTATGCCTGAGGAATGGGGCGGAGATACAATATTCGTACAGACATCCGCAAAAGCAGGAACCGGTATTAAAAAACTTCTGGAAACAATCCTGACTGTAGCTGAAGTCAAGGAATTGAAGGCAAATCCTAAGCGTATGGCAACAGGTACTGTCATTGAAGCAAAATTGGATAAGGGCAGAGGCCCAGTAGCAACATTGCTTGTACAGAATGGTACATTGTCACATGGCGATCCGGTAGTTGTTGGAAGCTGTTTTGGAAAAGTCCGCAGAATGAACGACGAAGACGGCAAGGAGCTTAAGTCTGCAGGACCAAGCACACCAGTTGAAATTATCGGACTCAATGATGTTCCTGAAGCAGGAGATGTGTTTAAAGCGTTTGAAAATGAACGTGAAGCAAGAGCACTTGCTGAACGCAGAAAGCGCAGAAAAATCGAACAGGAACGCAGAAAGACCAATTCCGTTTCGCTTGAAGATCTTTCTAAGCAGATTGAAGCCGGCGAGGTGAAAGAAATACCTGTTATTGTTAAATCTGATGTACAGGGCAGTGCTGAAGCTGTTAAATCATCACTGGAAAAACTGGAAGTCAAAGGTGTTAAGGTCAATGTCATTCATAGCACTGCCGGAGCTATATCTGAATCAGATATCATGCTTGCAAGTGCAAGTCATGCAATGATTATAGGATTCAATGTCAGACCGGATGCTGCAATCAGGCGGAAGGCTGATCAGGAAGGCGTTGAAATACGTCTGCATACCATTATCTATAAAGCTACTGAAGAAATGGAAAATGCAATGAAAGGCATGCTTGCACCTGACTATACAGAAGTTATTATTGGACAGATGGAAGTCAGACAGATCTTCAAAGTTTCTAAAGTCGGAACAATCGCCGGATGCATGGTATCTGATGGCAAGATAGTCACTGGATGCGGAGTTCGTCTGATACGCGATGGCATTGTCATCTATACTGGCAAGCTTGGATCACTGAAGAGATTCAAGGATGATACAAAAGAGGTTGCTGCTGGTTATGAATGCGGCATTACAATCGAAAACTTCAATGATATAAAAGTACAGGATACAATTGAAGCTTATCAGGAACAGCAGGTTCCTGCTGGAGCATAATCATGGAAACTCTCAAACAGAAACGGCTTAATCAGATCATAATGAAAGATATTTCAGATATCATTCAGTTTGATCTGAAAGATCCGGATGTCGGATTCGTAACAATTACGGGTGTAAAGGTTTCTCATGACCACAGCTATGCAACTGTATTTACCACTTTTCTTGGAAAGCAGGAAAGAGCAGCGGCAGGACTGAAGGCATTGAATAGAGCAAAGGGATTTATCCGATCAGAACTTTCACAGAGACTTGATATACGCCGCGTTCCGGAACTCAATTTTGAAATTGATACAGCGATGGAAAACGGGCGTCATATTGACGAGATTATTGATGAAATACACAAGAACGATAATCAGAACAAATGAAAATTGTTTCATTCTGGTGAACAAATATTTACAATTTAATGATTGTTTTGCAAACATTCATTGAAGAATGAGTGAAAATCATATAAAATATTCATATTATCAGGAGGGAAAAAAAATGAAGAAGAGTATTGCTTTATTACTTTCCATCGCAATGCTTGCTGGATGCAGCAGCGGTTCAGGAACCGCTTCAAAAGCAACCAGTGGAGCAACAGGTGGAACAACTACAACGGCATATGAGAATGATTATACCTATTCTTATACAGCTGACATGACTACATTTGACTATCTGTTCAACAACAAGTCTACAAATGGTGACAAGCTTGTCAACTGCGTTGAAGGTCTGCTGACACAGGATCCTACGGGAACACTGGTTGGTGGAATGGCTGAAACTTGGGAAGCAAATGAAGATGCAACTGTTTGGACTTTCCATATCAGAAAAGGTGCTAAATGGGTTACAAACAACCAAGAAGAATATGCTGAAGTTACAGCTAACGATTTCGTAAGCGGACTTCATCATGCTGCTGATTTCCAGTCTGAAACACTTTGGCTGGTAAGCGGACTGATCACTGGTCTGCAGGACTATGTTGATGGTGCTGCAACTTGGGATGAAGTCGGTGTTAAGGCTGTTGATGATTATACTCTTGAGTATACTCTGACAGGCAGTGCACCTTACTTTGACAGTATTACTACTTATACCATTCTCTATCCTGTCAACCAGGAATTCCTGGAGAGCCAGGGTGAGGGATGCAAGCTCGGTGAGGGCTTAGATGAAACATGCAACTTCGGTTCATTGGATCCAACAACAATTCTGTATAACAGCGCATATGTTATGTCCAGTTATACTTCTAAGTCATCCGTTGAATTCACACGCAATGAGACTTACTGGGATGTAAAGAATGTTCATATTCCTAATGCAAAGCTCATTTACAATGATGGAAGCGATCCTGACTATCAGTACAAGATGTTCAAGAATGGTGAACTTTCCGCAGCAGCTATCAACCAGACAAATCCGGACACAGTTGCTGATGCAAAAGCTACTTATGCAGACAACATCTACAATTCAGATACTACTTCATCTTCATTCTGGGCTACATTCAACTACAACCGTGCTGCTTATGCAGTAGCTACAGATCCTTCAAAGGGTGTTTCCACAAAGACTGATGCGCAGAAAGCTGATACAAAGACAGCTATTTCCAATAAGAATTTCCGTCTTGGTGTATTTGCAGCATTCAGTGATGAAGCATACGGCAAACAGAGCAGAGGCGATGATCTTGCTTTGACAAATGCTCGTAACACTTTGACAGCTTATAACTTTGTAAAGACTTCTGACGGAACTCTTTATGGTGATATACTGACAGAAAAACTGCAGGCTTATGACGCTACAAACTTTGGTGATGTCAATCTGACAGATGGTCAGGATGCATATTACAGCCCTGAAAAAGCAAAGGCATATCTTGAAGCAGCTTCAACTGAACTGGCAGATGGAATTACTTCTTGGCCGGTATATCTGGATGTTCCTGTCAATGAAACAAATGATATCAACACCAGACGTGCACAGGCTATCAAACAGTCCATTGAAGATGCTATTGGCGATTATGTAAAGATCAATCTTGTAATGATGGATGAAGACAGCTATTACAACTCCTGGTACTATATCAACTCAGGTGCTGATGCCAACTTTGACTTTGTATTTGCTGGCGGATGGGGACCTGACTATGCAGATCCTAGAACATATCTGAACATCTTCCTGCCTGATACAGGTGATATGCTGAACATGTCCGGTCTCTCAATTGCAAGTCTTAACGTTGCAGGCGAAAAAGAAGTTAAAGATGCAATCGGTCTGACTAAGTTTGGAGAAGCATGTGCAGCAGCTGATGCAATTACTGATGATAATGATGCTCGTTATGAAAAGTACGCAGAAGCAGAAGCAATTCTCATTGGTGAAGGTATCATCCGTCCGTTCAGCACAAATGGCGGCAACTATGCAATCAGCAAGGTTGTTCCTTATTCCGGTGCTTATGGACTCTATGGTGCAGCTAGCACAAACGAGACTCCAATGTTCAAATATATGCAGGTTGCTGACGAGCCTATCACAAAAGCAGAACACGATACGGCCAAAGCAGCTTGGGAAAGCAACATGTAGTATTAGCTTCTAAGTTATTTGAATAGGGAGACGAACTCTCATTCGTCTCCCTATTTTTCACTTTAACGGACAAGGTTTGAAAGGAGTCAACATGGAAAAAGGGTATTATTGGAAACGAATACTCAGATCATTGGTATCTGTTTTCTTTGTAATTATGATTGTCTTTGTAATGGTATACTCACTTGTACCAAGAGATAGAATATTCAGCAATGATTCAAATCTGGTAAAACTTGGTGGAAAGCCTGATGAAAAGCTTCAGTATCAGATGAGAACTTGGCAGAAGTTAGGATATCTTACATATGCAGATATGACAACATACTGCGGCAGTCAATATGAAGTTGCTTCAGATGAGATTAAAGCATGTCTTGTTTCTGGTTCCTCTGAAGAATCAGATTTTGTTGCCTATTATGAGAGTAAAGGCTACACCGTACAGTACATGCCTGTATCTCAATCTCCAATTGCATCCAAAGATATACCTCTGTTGGAAAGAATGGGGAAATGGTTTTCAAACCTAATATCATTTGATAATACGAATTCCGTTCAGGATACTAACAATCCAGATCTTGAGCGCGGCATTTCTGTTGGCAGCACGCCTACCGGCGGCTTTGCAATCAAGTGCAGCGGCTGCACGAACAAGTACTTGTTCTATACAGACAGTAAATTCCCGTTCATTCATCAGAACTGGATCAGCATGAACTTAGGAACCTCTTATCCAACTTATGATGGCTTGCAGGTTCTTGATGTCATAGGACAGACACAAGGAAAAGAGAAGCTTTCAGAAATGACGTTTGAAACTGGAAAGGTGACAAAGAGTGCTATTTCTTTGACATCCTGTACCTATAAGTCCACTCTTGATCGCTTAGACAAAGACAAATTCACTGACAACTATGCAAACTGCTCAACAGTAAAGCAGGATCCTTCAATGATTTCTACTTCATTGATTATGGGAGTTATTGCATTGATCCTATCATATGGAATCGGTCTTCCTGTTGGAATTAAGATGGCAAAATCCAAGGATAAGTTTTCTGATAAGTTGGGAATGGCATATATTATATTCATTATTTCTGTTCCTTCACTTGCCTATATTTTCATCTTCCGCTATATTGGTGCAAATCTATTTGGACTTCCTACAAGCTTTGCGACAAAAGGTGCGCAGGAATTCACTTCATGGATTCTGCCAACTGTCTCACTGGCACTTCCTTCTATTGCTTCACTGATGCTTTGGATGAGACGCTACATGGTAGATCAGATGAATTCTGACTATGTTAAGTTTGCTAAGGCAAAGGGTCTCAGCCAAAGTGAAATATTCAATAAGCATATATTCCGCAATGCTGTAATACCAATTGCTCAGGGCATTCCAACAAATCTAGCTGCATGTATTACCGGTGCAATTATTACTGAATCTGTATACGCAGTTCCAGGCATGGGCAAAATGCTGCCAGATGCAATCAAGAGTTATAACAACTCAATGGTCATTGCATTGGCATTCATCTTTACCTTTATTTCGGTATTTGCAGTATTCCTGGGTGATGTCATCATAACTAAGATTGACCCGCGTATTACGCTATCAAATAAGGAGGGTAGAGTCTGATGACAGAGATCAAGAAAGATCCATTCGCTTTTGTCGAATTAGATGAAGAAGCTTCTGAACATATTAACGCACCTCAGTATTCCTATTGGAAATCTGTATGGCGTACTTTCTTCAAGCATAAATTTACTGTCGGTATATTCTTTTTCCTAATCATCATTATTGTATTTGCAATGATTCAGCCAATGCTTTCAGGATACAGTACCATGGAGACTCCAAATATCAATAATTCAGCAATGCGTTTTCTTTCACCAAGTGTTGAATATCCGTTTGGAACTGATAATGTAGGAAATTCGGTGTTTGATGCTGTTTGGGCGGGTGCTAAAAACAGTATCATAATTGGTTTTGTGTGCACAGGCATCAATATGATCCTTGGAATCATCATAGGGGCTATCTGGGGATTCTCAAAATCAATGGATAAATGGATGATCGAAATCTATAACATAGTTTCTAATATTCCATTCCTGCTTATTGCAATGATTCTGTCCTATGTTCTTGGTGCAGGATTTAAACCGCTGATCTTTACAATGTGTGTTACAAACTGGATCTATGTTGCATATTTTATCCGCACACAGACAATGATCATTCGTGACCGTGAATATAATCTGGCAAGCAAATGTCTAGGTACAAATACCATGACAATGGTTACAAAGAATATACTTCCGTTCCTTGTAAGTGTAATTATGACGTATGCTGCAAGAGAAATACCATCCATCATATCCTATGAAGTGTTTCTTTCATGGCTTGGACTGGGACTTGGTACACAGTATGCTTCTTTAGGGAAAATGATTTCTAACTATACAACATACATGACTGGGTATCCATATCTTTTCTGGATTCCTGTATTGGTCATGGGTGTTATAAGTCTTTCATTGTATCTTGTCGGTCAGGGTCTTGCTGATGCAGCAGATCCAAGGACTCACATGTAAGGAGGCAGAAGAATGAACGAAGATAGAAAAGTAGTGCTCTCCGTACATGATATGGAAGTTCAGTTCCGTGTACGTGACAGATACCTTACGGCGATCAGAGATGTTTCTCTCGAATTGTATGATCAGGAAACATTGGCAATTGTTGGTGAATCTGGAGCCGGAAAATCAGTATTTACAAAAACATTTACCGGCATGCTGGAATCAAATGGGAAAATAACACAAGGCAGCATCATGTTTGAAGGCAAGGATCTTGCTAAACTGAAGTCTGATAAAGATTGGGAGGGAATCCGCGGTGTTAAGATCGCAACAATCTTCCAGGATCCTATGACATCTCTTAATCCTATTCGAACGATAGGAACACAGATTACAGAAGTCATTTTGAAATTTCAGAAAGTCCCTGAATCTGATGCTAAGCAGCAGGCAATCGAACTGATGGATCGTGTTGGAATTCCTGATGCAAAGAATCGTTTTGATGAATATCCATTCATGTATTCGGGCGGAATGAGACAGAGAATTGTTATAGCAATTGCGCTTGCCTGCCGTCCAAAAATACTGATATGCGATGAACCTACTACGGCATTGGATGTTACTATCCAAGCGCAGATTCTGCAGCTGATCAAAGATCTGCAGAAAGAATTGCATCTGACTATCATATACATCACACATGATCTTGGAGTTGTTGCTAATGTTGCTGATAGAGTTGCAGTAATGTATGCGGGTAAAATTGTCGAATATGGAACTGTTGAAGATGTGTTCTATGATCCTCGCCA
>CALEMD010000242.1 GCA_937902945.1 uncultured Erysipelotrichaceae bacterium
AAGATGAATCATGTCCGCTTCAGAAGTCGGCTCGCTTATAGTATCAAAGCTGTTTCGCCTTGGCAAGCTCTTTTTTCACAAATTGCAAAAAAAATCGCCGAGCCATTCTGCATCAGCGATTCATGCGTATATATTCATCATAATATGATTCAACGCAGTCGGTATTGAAGGGCTCTTTCCCTTCATCCATCCTGTGTATCAGAATATCCATCTGATTTCTCACAACTTCAATGACATCTTTTGAATAATGCATCTGTTCAGCATGCATCTTGAATTCATCTTCATCCAGTATTTCATACATTCCATCAGGATAAAGCTTCACATCAAGATCGTAGTCTATGTTTTTAATGGCTTCACCATCATAAATACTTGGAGTTGCTAGATTGCAGTAGTAGTAGATGCCGCTTTTGCGGATCATGGAAATGACATTGAACCATTGATGCAGATAAAGGAAGCATACCGCCGGTTCTCTAGTAAACCAGCGTCTGCCATTTGCTTCTATAACCCATGCTTTATTGGTTACTGCGACAATGCGCTCTTCATCAGCATCTATGACAAAACCCTTGCACCATGTGCGGTGCAGCGACCCATCATGCTTAAAACTCTGTATATATACTGAAGACCCTTTTTCAGGAAGCATTCTGTTCTCCTCTTGCATGTACCCGTTAAGTCTATCATTCTCACAGAGAAATACCACAAAAGATGCAAAAACCGGTTTCCCGGTTTCATTGAACTGCTTTGAATGATGCTCCGCTTTTCTGAAGTGCTTTAACAATCAGCGGCACTGCAATCAGGCACACAATGCAAGTAGCAAGATTATACCAGCCGTTGTAGCCTAAGGAATAAATCCATGCCGGCAGCGAACCAGCCGCGGTTCCTTCTCCCGCCCCTTCGAAATAGAAATAAACGCCTGACAGAAGATTGCTGATGAACTTCAGAAACATGCCAGCAATAATGTCTCCATACACCTTCCATTTCTTTGGCATTGGAAATACGCTGGCAATGCCTACTGCAAGTACCGGCAGAATATAATCCAGGGCATACTGAACCGGTCCTATGTACCAGGTATTCAGGCCAAACAGGAAGCCAAGAAACCACCAGATAACGCCGACCATCATGCCATTTTTCCAGCCTAGATGAAATGAAGCAATGAACAGAGCAAGAAATCCAAGTTCAATGGATCCGCCCTGAGGCATCTGTAGAAAAGGAATGAATTGAGCAGCATACTGCAGAACCAAAGCTGTTGCGGCATATAAAGCCATGTAGGAAATCGTCTTGATGCGGTTGTTCATAAAAAAACACCTCCATTTTTCTGAAGGCGTAAGGAATAGCTGAACTCCCTACGCTAGTGTTACCTAGATCAGGTGATAAGGGACTTTCTCAGCACATTGTGCACCCCTGTTCACGGGTGCTATTATAGCACGACTTTTCTGTGTTACAATTTCGGCATGAATACATTCTTGGAACAGATTGAACTGCTCGCCGACGAAAAGGACGGCATTGCCGCATTGAGCAATATCAGTGCCGCATTGAAACTTCATGATTCAGAACTGAACTGGGCTGGTTTCTACATTGTCAGAAATGATGATCTTGTTCTTGGACCATTCCAAGGCAAACCAGCATGTACGCATATCCCATTTGCAAATGGCGTATGCGGCAGATGTTTCAGTGAGAAGAAAGCCGTCCTAGTAGAAGACGTCAGTCAGTTTCGCGGCCATATAGCCTGCGACAGTGCAAGCCGCAGTGAACTTTGCGTACCGGTTGTTATCAGCGGCAGAGTATATGCATTGATTGATCTCGACTCTGATCAGGTATCGCATTTTCACGAAGAAGATAAAAAAGAAATGCTGCAGGCTGCTGAGATTATCAGCACTGCCTGGCAGCATTATTCCTGGAACATTTAGCGATAT
>CALEMD010000243.1 GCA_937902945.1 uncultured Erysipelotrichaceae bacterium
GTATATGCAGAAGGATTGTCAGAAGTCAGAAATACGCCTCCCAGCAATGCATCTGTACTTGCCAGAAGTGCCTTCTGTTCATATGTCAGCTTACAGTTTTCACTCCTGAGAAAGAATACATCCGGATCACTGAGGTAAACACGTCTATTCAGTTCCCGGCGGGAAATAATATTCATCAGGGCATGCTTAGTTGAATTGCGCTCTCTATGCAGTATTCTCATATGCGGCTTATCGTTCCAATCCAGTGATACGTCACAGCTGATGCGGCAGTAATCCACCAGTCCAAAGGCTGGCATAACCGGTACTCCGCAGCCAAGAATCAGATGATCACCGCATAATTCTCGCAGCATCTGCATAGCTTTGATCATTCTCCCTGCTCGGCTTTCAGCAGTATTTCCAAATGGGGCAGCAGCATACAGAAAATCAAGTTTAACAAGATCAAAGCCCCATTCATTAAATACTCTTGTGAACACTTCTTTGAGATATTCCTGCACACCGGGATGATCTATATCGAGCGCATAGAAACCCGACCAGTTGCAGCCGCATTTCCACGGTTTGCCATCTGTCTGCAGAAGCCAGTCCGAATGCTGCTGCATCAGTTCTGATTTTTCTTCAGCTGCGAACGGTGCCAGCCACAGTCCCGCCTTTAATCCATCTGCATGGATCTTTTCAGCAATGTATTTCATTCCTTTAGGGAATTTCTTCTCATCCGCTTTCAGCCAATCACCTACATAGCATTCCCATCCGTCATCTATCTGAAACAGATCCTCTTCTTTGAATATCTGTCGGCATCCTTCAAGATCCTGCATAATGGCTTCTTCATTGATATTCTGATAGCGGTTGTACCAGCTTGAATATCCATATAGTTTCTCTGCATTCGTCTGAATATGCATAGCCTCTGTCCAGGCGTCGAATACTTCTTCCTCACTGCCCTTTTGAACAAACAGATCAAATGCTTTCATTTCATTGCCTGCATGTACTCCATGGCAGTCTCTTTTCAGAGACAGGATTCCTTTATTGCAGTCCATTTCAAACAGCGTATATCCTGGTTTCTCATCCAGGGAAGCAATAAGCAGATATTCCTGCCCTGTACGTATATACATATATGATTCGCCATGCAGTATGCCTTTCTTATTCGGATACTGCACAAAGTGATAATCGCCATATCGATCCAATGAAAAGCGATCCACAATCATCTTCGGTACACCATGCAGTCCTCTGATATGATCTTCCTGTGTATATTCAGGACAGACAGTCCAGGTCTGATAGCCATTGATGAAGATATGATCATTCTTTCGAATTGGGAGTGCAATTGTTCCTGTCACTTCATCCAGTACAGTTTCACTGTCAAAATGCACAGTGCACGAAAGAACTGTTTCTATGTTTTCTGCTTTGCCTTCTTTATTGACAGCACCGGTTTCATCTGTCCCTTTGATTCTCCAGTTCAGTATCATACAGCATTCTCTTTACTTTCATGCTTCTGTTTCAGCTGCAGAGCCATTTCATCTGCTTTCTCATCTGTCAGTTTGAACTTCTTTTTAAAGAATACATAAGCCGCAAACAGCCCGATAATCGGCATGATTGTCATCAACAGACGCAGTCCAAGAAGTGTCTGCGGGCTCTGTGTCACTGCTGCACCTGCAGTATCGGTGTTTCCAACCAGACCGATCAGATCAATGCCGATACCGCAAACGAATACTGCCAGGCCTGAAGATGCCTTGTAAACGAATGTCTGCATGCTGAATATGACGGATTCTTCACGGCGCCCTGACTTCAGTTCGCCATAGTCAACTGAGTTGGACAGAAATACAGTTGTCAGTACCGAAATCATTCCATTCGCACTGAAGACAAGAACTCCTGGTATACAGAGCAGAATCAGATTGTCTGCCAATCCAGACAGACTGAAGAATAGAATCAGGAAATATCCGAATATGGGGATACCAAGGCATAGTTTGAATATATCCGTATTGCTCATTCTGCTTCTGAGCAGCGGATACAGAATCATCATTCCCAGTATCTGTGCTACGCCGCCGATCATTGTAAACAGTGTATAGCTGCTCTGCCACTGGGCACCGCCGATATCATATTTAAAGAAATAGATAATCAGGTTGGAAGTGATATAGAGGGCAAAACAAGTCAGCACAATTGTCAGTACAACGACAAGTGCTTGGTCATTGGCAAACAGAGACTGGAACATCTCTTTAATGGTTGCTGTTTTCTGATCATCCTTTGAGGTCGGTTTCTCTTTGATACTCACAAATAGAATTGCTTCAAATACAATAAACAGAATCGATACAATCAGCGCAAACCACTTGAATCCTGTTCTTTCCACGCCGCCGCCAAGCATTGCGACAGACATAACTGTCAGTACAGTGATAATGGCACTGCCGATACCTGCACATGTTCTGCCGACAACAGAGAGATGCTCCCGATCTCTGCTATTATCCGTCACTGCCGGAATCATGGACCAGTAAGGAATATCCATCATTGTGTAAGTGACACCCCACAGAACATAGACAATCGGGAAATAGATCATCAGGCCCGCCTTGGAAAGATCCGGTGCCGCAAACAGTGCATATAGTACAAATGCATTCAATACTGTACCGCAAAGTATCCAGGGCCTGAATCTGCCCCATTTGGAATGTGTCTTGGCAACAACCACACCCATGAATGGATCATTTGCCGCATCGAAGATCCGGGCCAACAGAAGCACAAGACCGACGAATGTTGCCGACAGTCCAAGAATATCCTGGTAATAATACATGACATAGGATGATGACAATGCATAGACCATATCCTTGCCGATTGCTCCTAAGCCGAATGCAGCTGTTTCCCTGCCGGTAAATTTCTTTCTGCCGCTCATAAGATGCTCTCCTTTTCATTGACTTCAAATGCGATCTGCACCGGGGCGGTCTGTGCTGTTTCAATAGTCAGTACGGCGCTGCCGGTCTTTTGAATTGTCCTGATATATGTTCCTGTCATTCCGCCTTCAGCCGTAATAATATGGGGGCCGACGATTTCCGCCGCACCTTCAATTTTCAGCAGTACGGGAAGCTGTGCATAGACGGCTGGATTGTCATGCGAATCACGGATCTGAATGCGAACTGCAGACATATCATAGGTATCTCCTTCATGCAGCTGCCTAGAAGAAACCTTTACATCCAAATGCAGAAGGCAGTCGGGTGTCTTCGTTACAGAACAGACAGTTTCAGTATTTCTGATTCCATCAAACCGCCAGCGTATTGCCTCACCACCCCAGTTGCCTACATATTTTCCATAGAGATTCACTGCATCTGAGTAATTCATATGATATTTCATCATGGCAAATGCCAGTTTTGTCTTCACTGACAGCGGCAGATTATTCACACCTTTTTCTGCCGCCGCATGCAGACAGTCATGGATCAGATTCGCCTTGTCTTTGCTGTATCCTTCCTGGCTTTCCAATAGAGTGCCAATGAAGTCATCAATCAGAATTGGGCCATGCTGCAGTCCCTGCCACTGTTTTGGCTTGAAGGAAGAAACAAATATATCATTCTTATACAGTTTCACTTCATCCGCATTGGTGAAAGCATAGACACTGCCAATCTGTCCTCCGGAATAATCACCGATATCCATGGATGATCCGATTTCAAGTACCGGTGTATCATCCTGCTGGCTTGCATAAAAGGATGCCGCAGTCTTTGGATTGCGGAATGCATCCATGACTCCGTGATAGCAGACTCTGTCTCCCGATCCAAAATCACGATGGGTCAGATAGTCAAACATGCACCATTGGAAGCAGCCGGCATGCTGATGGTCTTTCATTGCTGCATCAAGCACTCGAGCATGCCGCAGTGCCTGCTCCTGTCTCGTTGACCATGAATCAAATGCCTTTGTCGGAAACATATGACCATTTGCTTCTGTGATGAGCAGCGCTCTGTCCGTTTCCTTCATGACATCTTTCTTCTGCTTTGCACCTGGTGTCTTGCCGTCATGTGAGAAGTCATTATAGGAATAGACATCTTCCAATAGATGGCTGTTTTCAAGGTAGCGCACACCGGAAGTGCATCGATATGGATCAAGACAATGGGCCAGTTCATTTGTACGGCGATAGAAATCATCATCGTCCTGTGATTCATTGATTCTGACTCCCCATAGGAATATGCTTGGATGATTCCTGTTCTGCAGAATCATTTCTTCTGTATTCTTCAGTGCCTGCTCTTTCCATGCATCATCCCCGATGTGCTGCCATCCCGGTATCTCTGTAAAAACTAAAAGACCAAGTCTGTCGCAGGCATCAAGGAAATACTGACTCTGCGGATAATGAGATGTACGCACTGCTTTGCATCCCAATTCTTCCTTCAGGATGCGGGCATCTTCTGTCTGCAGCGATTCGGAAGCCGCATAGCCGATATACGGGTAGCACTGATGACGGTTCAATCCTCTTAAGAAATACGGTTCGCCATTGAGAAGAAAACTGTTCTCATCAAATGCCACCGTTCGGAAACCAAAATTCGTATTCACTTCATCTATAACTCTGTTCTCTTTGATCAGCTGTGCGATGCATCTATACAGTTTTGGCTGTTTCGGAGTCCATGGCTTTACATTGCTTAAATGTATGACAGCAGATCCATCAGCATCTCTTGTTTCTATTTCTTTCAGCACAGAATTGCCATCCGCAATCTGAATCTTCAAAGTGCATCCATCTTTGTTTCCATCTATGGACGTCTGTATGACAGCAGTATCAAGAGATGTGCAGGCACAGTGAACGTCTTTTATATATGTTTCACTTCTGCTTTCCAGCCATACATCTCTATAAATGCCTCCATATGTCAGATAATCAATCACAAATCCAAACGGCGGTATGGATGCATTCTCACTTGTATCCAGTTTTACAAGCAGTTCATTGTCTTCACCGTATTTAACAAGATCTGTTATCTCCACTCTGAACCCCGTATATCCGCAGGCATGCGTCATGCAGTCTTTCTTATTGAGATACACTGTTGCAATATGCGCTGCTCCATCAAACTGCAGAAACAGACGCCTGCCGGCTTCACTTCCTTCAATGAACAGATGCCGGCGGTATCCGGCAGTCATCTGATAGCTTTCATGATCCGCATTATGCAGCGGCATTTCCCTCACTGTGTGCGGTATGCGTACATTCTCTTCCGCCTTGCCGCCATTATAGAATTCCTCAGTCCATCGGGATGTAAATTCCCAGTCATTGTCTATTCTCTGTCTCATTTCTCTATTCCGCCCATCACTATATCCACCATGTGCTCCAGTCCTGTCTGATATTGAATGCCAGCCTTTTTCAGACCGTCACTGGACAGAAATTTCTCAAAACTGGCAGTGATCATCAGTCTGAAGACTGTCAGATCCACTTTCCGAAATATGCCTTCTCTAATGCCTTCTGTCATCATAGAAAGAATCGGTTCCCAGTTCTGTTCCAGATTTCTGTTCAGGCATTCCGCAACATCCGGATATTTTTCCAGTCCTTCCAGTTTTCCAAAATCAATATGCTGATAAGCCTTTGGGAAGGCAATCAGAACTTTTCTCAGTTTCCTGTCGATAGGAAGAGATGACTGAATAATCTTTTCCTTCTCTTCCTGAATCTTTTCAAAGCCGTCTTCAATCATGGCGATCATCAGCTTTTCTTTAGAAGGAAACAGATGATAGATTGTCTTCTTTGCTATATGAAGCTGATCGGCAATATCCTGTATGGTAAATTTCAGACCCTTCTTTTCAAATTGAAGAGTTGCTTCTTTCAGCACTTCTGAACGAATGTCATGATCCATCCTGCTGTCCTCCATGGAAACCCATTTTTCTTTTACAGTTTCCATTATAGAAAACAATGTAAGCGTTTGCAATACCCTTTATGCAAAGAAAAACCTTCGGATAACCAAAGTTTTCTGGGGACAAGTTAATTGGGGACAACAACTGGGGTCAGG
>CALEMD010000244.1 GCA_937902945.1 uncultured Erysipelotrichaceae bacterium
CATGTGATTAAAGACCATGGGCATCAGGAATACGAAGGATTCTTTGTGTTTGACGCAGACAATATTGTAGATCCTGATTTTGTCCGCAGCATGAATGATACATTTGATACAGGCAAGTATGAAGCAGTCACCTGCTATCGCAATTCTAAGAACTTTGCGACAAACTGGCTGAGTGCTGCTTATTCTATCTGGTTTCTAAGAGAAGCTAGGTTTGTCAATTACCCGCGGATGCTTTTAGGAACATCCTGCATGATATCCGGAACCGGCTTTCTTGTTTCATCAAAACTGATGGAAGAGAATCATGGCTGGCCATACCATCTGCTTACAGAAGATATTCAGTTCTCCGTCAACTGTGCACTGTCTGGACATATGATCGGCTACTGCGATTCGGCAGTCGTCTTTGATGAGCAGCCGACTACATTCAAACAGTCTTATAAACAGAGACTTAGATGGTCTAAGGGATTCTATCAGATTGACTCCCGTTACGTATTCCCGCTGATGAAGGGGATGACGCACAAGAATAGAGCCATGTCCTGTTATGACGTGCTGATGACAGTGGCGCCAGCTATGCTTCTGACTCTTGCGGCTATAGGAATCAATGTGTGGGCACTGCTGGCGGCAACAAGCATGCCGCATTACATACGTATTCTGTTTCAGCGTGAAGCTTCTGAATATCTGCTGTGGTCAGCGATCTTCTATTATCTAGGCATGGTAATGCTTGCATCACTTACTGTGTTCAGTGAATGGAAGAGAATTCCATGTCCCTCCTGGCAGAAGATAAAGTATATATGGGTATTTCCACTGTTCATATTAAGCTATATACCGATTACTCTTCAGGCACTGTTTACTAAAGTGACATGGAGTCCAATAGAGCATTATTCCTGTGCACAGCTGTCAATGGCTCAGGAACATCATCATCACAGTAATTAACTGAAGACCTTTACTTAAGTGAAGGTTTTTTTAATAGGCTGAAAAATTATTGCTTTTCTATTGACAGTGAACGAAATACGCTTAAAATGAACATTGTTCAATGAACGGTGTTCAGTTACGGAGGCGCAAATGAAAACAGCTTCAATTGATTCAGAAGAGATACTTGCTCAATGCAGAAAACTAGTAAGCAGACAGGGCATAGAAGCGGTGGACATGCGTACAGTCGCATCCGCATGCAATGTATCAGTGGGATCTGTGTATCGGTATTTTCCAAATAAATCAGAACTGCTTCTGCATACAGTTGCTTCAGTATGGAATGATATTCTGCAGGACGCTGGAGAATTCAATCATTTCTCAGAAGCTTTGGATTGGTTTTATGAGGCACTTCGCAAAGGGCAGAAGAAATATCCGGGATTTCTGCAGGTGCATGGGCAGAGCATCAGCGCAACGGAAGGCAGCAGGAAACATAGCCAATGCTTAAAGCAGGTGCGAGACATTATGATGCAGGCACTGGAGACAGATCCAGATGTGGATCAGAACGTGTTTGATGCAGATATGCCTAAAGAGAAATTTCTTGACACAGTTATATTGAGCGCATCAGCGCTGGTACAGCGCAATGAGAAAGACTGCAGCGTACTGCAGGAAATGATTGATCGCTGTCTGAAGTATAGGAGGAATAGATGATGCAGGGAATTATGGAAACAGTATTTGATATTTTCTATCTTGGTTTTGATTTAGTGATTGGGATTAAAATGATTCGCAGTTCGGACCGCAAGAGTGAGTTCTTTCTGTATGGAATCATGTCTGTCGTTCTTGGTGCAGGAGATGCATTCCATCTGATCCCGCGCAGCTATGCATTGCTGACAGACGGTCTGGCTGCTCATGCGGCCGCATTGGGTATAGGCAAACTGATTACATCTATCACAATGACATTGTTCTATGTCATTCTGTATGCAGTATATAAGAAGAGATACCACGTAACGGACGCAAAGAAAACAGATATGGCAGTTCTAGTACTTGCTGTACTGAGAATTGCACTGTGCCTGTTCCCTCAGAATGAATGGACAAGTGCAGATCCGTCTTTGACATGGGGCATTCTGCGCAATATACCATTCGCCATTTTGGGAATCCTGGTGCTTGTTCTGTTCTATAAGAAGAGCAGAGAAACTAACGATACTGCATTCAAATGGCTGTGGCTGACAATTGTTCTGTCATTTGCCTTCTATATTCCAGTTGTCCTGTTTGCGGATGCATATCCATTGGTAGGAATACTGATGATTCCGAAGACATGCGCGTATGTATTGACGATTTGGATTGGCTACGCAGCTATGAAAGCTAACTATATAAATATCAAGTGGTTTTATGAAATAGCTTGAAAATATAAC
>CALEMD010000245.1 GCA_937902945.1 uncultured Erysipelotrichaceae bacterium
GATCTGCATATAGTCATGTTTGATAGATACTGCAGTAGGTGCCAGCTTAGATCTCTTCACCATGTTCATTGCTGGCTTCGCATTGAGCACCGGATCACCGTATTCAGAGAAGTCCTCCGTATTGTCCTTGATCTTATATGCGTCTGCGGCATGGTCATATTCCATCACCTGGTTGAGATAGCTGAATGCACCGCGGACATAATAGAAATCATTGATCAGCGGGTTCTCGAACAGATATTCAATGTAGTTATAGTAATCTGCTTTGTTCAGCAGCTGCGGCAGGAAGCCTGCGGCCTGGAAGCAGTTGTACAGATCTGTCAGCCGCTTCATCAGACGTTCATCATCTGAGTCACGGATCATGACATAGAACTCGATCTCCTTGAAACGGTTCTGGAAATCAAATGCCTTCTCCTGGTCATCATGGATCATCTGCCGGCATGTCGGATCTTCTTCATTCAAAGATGCATTGTTCAGGTTATCCAGATGCTGGTCCATGTTCACCGGGCTGAATACAAATCCGAAGTACAGATCATCCGGTGCATTGTTCAGGCACATCTCCAGACGCTCCACGAGCCTTCTCTGGTCTCCTGGGTCATCAATGAAGATGTTATGCGGAGAAAGCTTGATCCCTTTGATGACCTTCTTCTTTCTTCCCTTACCGATCAGGATGCAGTCCTGGCCGACATCATAGATATCCATCCAGTCCAGGGTCTGGCTGACCTTTTTACGGATGTATTTTGCATCCTTTTTTGCTTTCACGAGCCGGCGATACTCCTTCCGCTCAATCCTCGACATCCGTCGATAATTCTTCTTCTGAATCATTCTTATAGACACCTCCCCAGACAAAAAGTCTGATCGACCTCGCATAATTGATCATCACAATAGCGAACTCGAGGACGTTGTGATAGATCCCGGCCGGACGGACCAGGACAAAACAGATCACTCCAGGTGCAAACAGAGCACAGATGATATAGGCATTGGCTCCATGCATTGAAGTGATATAGATCATGATCATGATGACCGATGCCGTAATCCCGATACCGGCAAT
>CALEMD010000246.1 GCA_937902945.1 uncultured Erysipelotrichaceae bacterium
CGGATACATGTAACTGCCTCATTTGCATCATAGACAGACATGCTTGCGCCGCCTGTTACGTTGACGATTGCATGTTTTGCACCGCTGATCTGTGCTTCAAGAAGCGGTGAAAGAATTGCTTTTTCAGCAGCTTCCTTAGCCTTATTCTCGCCTTCAGCCATGCCGATTCCGATAAGAGCACTGCCCTGTCCTTCCATGACACTGCGGATATCCGCAAAGTCAAGGTTGATCATTGCCGGGACTGCAATCAGATCTGTAATAGTCTGAACACCTTGGCGCAGAATATTATCAGCTTCCTTGAATGCATCTTCGAATGGAATATGTCCGATAATTTCAAGTACTTTGTTATTTGAAATAATGATCAGACTGTCAACGTATTCTTTCAGCTGTTCCAAGCCGCTTTCAGCCTGTTTCTGTCTCTGCTTTCCTTCAAAGCTGAAAGGCATAGTGACAATACCAACTGTCAGCGCACCGAGCTCCTTTGCAATTTTTGCAAACAGAGGTGTTGCTCCAGTACCGGTTCCGCCGCCTAATCCAGCTGTCAGGAATACCATATCTGCTTTATCAATTGCCTTGCGGATTTCTTCCTCACTCTCAACAGCTGCTTTGCGTCCATTGTCAGGATTTCCGCCAGCTCCAAGTCCATCTTTTCCAAGCTGGATCTTGTTTGCCACAGGAGAAACATCCAGAGCCTGGACATCTGTGTTCGCAACATACCTTAATTTTCGCAACCTGATTGTAAACTAAGTCTGCCATAGAACCTACCTCTCCTGCTTTTTCCCTTCAAAAAGAATGCCTTTTAATTTATTGGTGATGGTATCTTCTTTTTCACCATTTTTCTTCTCACGATACGATACTGCTTTGATGAATGCTGTCATATCCAGACTGCTGTCTGCATATCCTGTTATCGGCAGTTTATCTTTGTAAGCATAGAACAGTCCTAGACATGCTGTCAGTCCTGCATTTCTGCCGCCAAGAGTTTCCGGAACATAATTCTTTACATCCGTATTAAGGCGTTTCTGCAGAAGAGTATTGAATCCCTGCATTTCACCGCCATCGCCTGTAATAATAACAGCAGTTTGACCTGCTTGCAAGATTGGAGTACACAATTCCTGCATCTCATCTGTCCACTTATTCACTGCGGGCTGTATGCATTCAACCAGTTCCTTCTCTGTGATTTTATTTGTCATCCCATTCCCATCACGCCAAATATATACAGGATTGTCAGACAATACCTTTTCATCAAGACGTGCTGAGTATTTGACAAGTTCAACTGCGTGGCTTCTTTTCAGACCGTATTTGTCAACGAGTGCGCCTGCAAATGTTCCGACACC
>CALEMD010000247.1 GCA_937902945.1 uncultured Erysipelotrichaceae bacterium
GCTATTGTTTTCGACAGCCCGAAACAGAAGAAATGGCTGGAAGATATCATGCATCCGGAAGTGAAGGAAAAGATGCTCTTGGATCAGAAAAAACACGCCGGTGAACAATTCTGGTTTGGGGAAGTGCCGCTTCTTTTTGAAGCTGGCTGGGAAAGCCTTTTTGATGAAATATGGACGGTTGCGGTCAGCAGTGAAGAAGCAGTGAAAAGATGCATGGAGAACCGCGGCTATACGATAGAACAGGCCATGCAGAGACTTCAGTCACAGATTGATCCGCAGAGGCAGATTGTTCAGTCTTCAAAAGTGTTTTATAATAACGGCACGATACAGCAGCTGCATGAACAGATCGATTCTGCACTGAATGAACTGAAAGTGAGGTACAGAGATGGAGCTTAAAGCCAAGGATGTTTATAAAGTACAGGGCACGGACTTTTTATCTATGAATGCTCTGACTTCTTTGACAAGCCTGTATCAGCCTCTGATCAGTCAGTCGGGTGTGAATCTGTATCTTACTCTGATCAGTGAAGGAAGTTATCAGCGTACACAGGAAAACCATGCCAGACTGGGACTTCTTCTGAATATGAGCATGGATGATCTGGAAAGGGCAAGGATCAAGCTGGAAGAGTTTCTGCTTCTGTCAACCTATGTGCTGACAGATGATTCAAAGAATACCTATATGTATGTACTGCATGCACCGCTGTCCACCAGCAGCTTTTTAGCAAATCGCATATTCATGAATCAGTATGCTGCTGTACTGGGCAGGAAACAGACGGAACTGACATTGAGCAAGTTCAGCACTCCTGCAGTCACCGGTCAGGGATATAAGAATATAACCAGACCTGTTATACATGCAGACAATCAGGCTAAATATGACATAAACATTGAATACCATGATCTGAAACCGAAATATGATTTTTCAGATGACGATGTGGCAATCAATTTTGATTACGACCATTTCATAGCAACTACCTCCACTCTAGTGTTTCCAGCTGAATTGAGAACACAGCAGAATCTGAAGCTGATTGGCAAATTGGCAACAGTCTATGGTCTTACAGCAGATCACATGCGTCTGCTTGTCAGCCGCTGCGTCAGTCTTTCTTTGATGAAATTCGATGCCGATAAGCTGAAATTGATGAGTGCTAGGAGCAAGGCTGATATTCTGCAGGCAAAGGATCCTTATGCATTGCCTCCTGTTTCATTTCTGCAGGCAAAGCAGCATGGCGCTGAGGTTTCGCTGAGCGATAAGAAAATTCTTGAAA
>CALEMD010000248.1 GCA_937902945.1 uncultured Erysipelotrichaceae bacterium
AGCCGTGCTGTACGTATATAGGACCGGATGGAGCTGGACACTATGTCAAGATGGTGCACAATGGCATTGAATATGCAGATATGCAGCTCTTGGCAGAAACATATCTGCTGATGAAAAAGGCTGGCTATTCAAATGCCCGCATTTCTGAAATGCTGAAGAAGTGGAAGCATACTGCAGCCGACAGTTTCTTGGTAGACATTACTGCCGATATACTTCTTGAAAAAGAGGATGACGGCACTGATCTTTTGGATGTGATTATTGATGCCGCCGGCAGCAAGGGCACAGGGAAGTGGACTTCCATTGAAGCACTGCAGCAGGAAAGAAATGCATCATTATTAACAGCTGCATTTCAGGCTCGAATCATGAGCGGCATGCAGAACTGGCGCAGTGAGTTCAAGGATATGACATCCTCTGCACCAGAGAAAGCCATATCAGAAGAAGTGATCTATCAGGCCTATCTGTTGGCTAAGACAGAAGTATATGCCCAAGGGTTTGACCTGTACCAGGATGCATCTGTTCGCTATAACTGGAATCTTGATCTGGCATCCATTGCTAGAATATTCAGAGCGGGATGCATTATACAGGCAGAACTGCTGCAGGACATCATGAAAGCTTATACAGACAATCCTGAGCTGGATCATCTGCTGAAGTATCCGCAGTTCTATGATCGTTCCAAGGAAGGACTGGAGGCATTGAAGTCTGTATGCATCAGCGGCATTGAACAGAACTGCCCGCTTCCTCTGTATACTTCTGCTTTGACATATCTCTATCAGCTGTCTGCAGATCATCTTGGCGCCAACCTGATTCAGGCCCAGAGAGACTTATTCGGAGCGCATCGCTTCAGTACAATTGATGGAAGAGAGAACATACACCATGTCTGGCACAGAGAGCATTAAGGCAAGAGTAACGATCTTTGGAGGAACCGGAGATCTGACCTGCCGCAAACTGATGCCGGCACTGTACAATCTGCTTGTATCCAAGCAGCTTGATCCATCCAGCCATATTCTGGCGATTGGCAGAAGACCGTATACAAAAGAAGAGTATCATGCGTTTATTCATGACTGGATCATGCAGTTTGCCCGCATTGGCAAAGATGGAGAGAAGCTGACACAGTTTCTGTCCATGGTGGATTATCTGCAGATGGATTTCATGAATATTGACGAATACAGCAGATTGCAGAAATACAACAGTTCTCTGCATGAAGAAGGCTATGCTCAGCTTCTGTACCTAGCCGTCGCTCCTTCCTCTTTTGAAGCCATTGTTAAAGGATGCCTGACAATTGATCTTGATCCGAATATGAATATCATTCTTGAAAAGCCATTCGGAGACACGCTGGAGAATGCAAAGAAGCTGAATCTGCTTCTGGAGAAAGCATTCCAGCCGCAGCATCTATATAGAATAGATCATTATCTTGGCAAGGAGATGATCCGCAATATACTGAGTATCCGCTGTTCCAATCCATTTTTCTCAAATATCTGGGACAGCCGCAGTATTGAATGTGTTGAGATTGAGGCAACTGAAACTGTCGGTGTTGAAAAAAGAGGCGGCTATTACGATGCGGCCGGAGCTGTGAAGGACATGGTTCAGAATCATCTGTTTCAGCTTCTCAGCATAACAGCACTTGAAGATCCTTCGGCTTCTGATATCAAGGCACAGCAGCTGGCTGTTCTGCAGAGCCTGCGTCAAGTAACAGCAGAGAATATCAAGGATTCTGCCGTATTTGGACAGTATGAAGGATATACGCAGGAACCGAAGATCTCTGAGAATTCCACTACGGAAACATATGCGGCACTGAAACTGTACGTGGATGCACCGCGATGGAAGGATGTTCCTTTCATCATCCGAACAGGAAAGAAATGCAGTGATCGCCATACGTCAGTCATTATCACATTGAAACCATCCGCACCAGGCGTGCCTCGAAACCGACTGGTTATCCGCATTCAGCCAAGCGAAGAGATTCAGGTCCAGTTCAATGTCAAGGAACCAGGCAATTCTGATGCCCTGCATCAGGTTGAACTGGAATACTGCCAGAGCTGCATGGATATCTTCAGCCGCAATACACCGGAAGCATACGAAAGAATGCTGAACGCATGCATGCACAATGATGCCGAGTGGTTCAGCCAGTGGGATCAGATTGAAACCAGCTGGAAGTTCATCGATCAGCTTAAGAAGGCATATAAAGAGGCTGGCATTCCTGTATATGCCTATCCGCAGATGGCAGATGGGCCAGTGCAGAAAGATGCACTGCTTCCGCTATCCATGCGTTCATAAGAAAAATCAGGCCTGCACCTGATTTTTTCCTACCATTTATTGAATACTTTTTCTGCAAAGCCGATCTTGTGATCAAGATGAATGATCTTTCCGTCATCCAGCACACAGTCACCGGTAAATCTTCCGAATACCTGATTCTGATCGCTTTTCAAAATGAGCGCATCGGTAAGAGCTGCACGATTGAGAATAGGTTCAAATGTCAGATTTACGCGCTGATCATTGGAGGTGACTGACCATGGACTCAGGAAATCATCCTTTCCGTCCTTAACGGGAATATGGAATTCAACCTGATCCAGTTTATGGGCTTTGCCATCATAGAACAGCATGTTCTCACTTGCTGCAGAAGTATTGCCAAAGCCATAGCCAAGATTGAAGCCAAAAGCATGGGAATCGATATCCGCATTCAGACTGGACCAGTACCAGGTATTCTGATACGTCCAGATGCCGCGTCCCCAGTCAAGTGTCGCAAATGAATCCCCACTGTCAAAAGGGTAGATGGCACTGCCGACGGTAACTCTCCCGCTTGCTCGCATGGTATTGATTTTCTGGTTGAAGTAATAGTGTCTGTCCTTGTCAAAAGGTGTGCAGATGACCATTGATTCCGCCGGTATGGAATTCAGTTCTATGTCAGCCATGAACCGCTGTCCATCCTTGAAGTTCTCCATGGATGCCTTCAGGATTCTTGAAGTGCCGCGGTTGATGAACTCGATGGAGTATCCATGTCCAGAGGAACACACATCGCCTGTTTCACTGCTGATAGGAAGATTTTTCTTTCCCATAGTCATGATCTGCATTTTTGACTGCGTTGTCTGCCAGCGGTCGTCAAAATTCAGAAAGGAAAAGGAATCAAGTCCCATGTAGCCATTATCGGCAATTGTCAAAGCAGCACCATAATGTTCATTGCCTATATAGTAATAATCCCATTCCTTGCTGTGGAATCTGCCCCATGAGTCATGCGGCTTGCTGTATACAGGAAGCAGCCGCTTGGCATACCCGGGTTCATTCAGATTTCCTTCTGCATTCAGCAGAGGTTTTGATTCAATGATCTGATGCTGGTTCATATGATACCTCCTGATATCTCTGACTTCAGTATAGAACAGTGCAGAATCTTTGCAAGAATTCAGATAATGTTCACAAAGATAGCACGAATCTTCCACAATCCTTCGGTATAGTGAATACAGTCAGATGAGATAGTCTGATAATATTCTTTCCCCCCCAAATAAAAGGAGCACTGTCGAAAAGCCTGTAGGCCAGTAGGACAGTGCTCTTTTCTACCGGC
>CALEMD010000249.1 GCA_937902945.1 uncultured Erysipelotrichaceae bacterium
ATTGAAACCGTAAAAAATGCCGGTTTCAATCTGTATGTACAGACTACCGGCAACGAGGAAAACTATGGATTCATGTCTGCCAATTCCAGCAATGTTGTCTTTGAATGTATATACATGGATAATCAGGCACTCTTCTATATTGGTGATATGGATCACGCAACAGATGGCATTGTTCAATGATTATTATGCTTCGTCATGTATTCCTGGTATTATAGAAGCAGTCCCATGCGAGAATCAGTACCAGTCTTTTCATTGATACGATTGAGATGACGGTAGATCACTCTCTCTGAGATAAACAGCTGCAAAGACATCTCTTTGATACTTTCACTTTTGACTAATATTCTTCTGGCAATATCCTGTTCTCGTTCAGTCAAAGAAAAGGACTGGATAAACTTCTCCATAGTCTGATCATCACTCATACTGACAGCTTCTGCCGATGTACCCTGTACCTTCCAAATCTGGATTGACCAGGCTATGACTAAAAGAGCCAAGTGAACTGCCAGCACGGCATACGTATTCATGGATACTGCAAAGTACGAAAACAGAATGGATGTCACAGTATCAATGATTCTGCCAAGCGGTGCATAGAATTCTGGATTGTCACTCTTTCCTGCAATTTCAAAAAAGGTTACATTGAAATACATCACCAAAAATGACAGATACAGATACATCAATCCCATATTGAGATACAGAAATTTCTGATCCGCAAGCAGGATCGGTGCAAAGACAGCTATCATATATACACAGATCACAGATACTGTGAAGAACCTTTGGTCTTTGAAATCCGCCAGAAAACCGGCCAGCAGGAAACCAATCACCTATACCAAGCGGATTGTGCCATACAGATCAATCTTTCCCGAAGCAAACAGCCTTACATAGAATCCATCATTGAAAGCGGATATGAATTCCAGACAGAGGATCAGAACCACAGCTGCTATCAGTTCCTTCTTTAGGCTCTTATTGGCGCCGATGTTCAGCGCTTTACTGCTGTCATGTTCAAAACTGATCTCTTTGCATTGTTTAAGATAGAGCGCAAGCATCAGACTGACAACGCCAGAAACAATCAGAAACAAGGATACATGATTGGATTTCATAGCCACGTACTGCAGAAGCATTGCCAGCGACTGACTGATGGCAGTCAATCTTCCGGTAAATCCAGAACCAGCAAGATTCACAGCCATCAAGCTGTACATAATACTGCCAAGGAAACCTAGGAATGAAGTAGCTAGAAACGAAGTTATGAAGAAGACTGTGACACTCGTCTGTGCCTGACTGATTGCAATGGTCAGTAAGTATAAGAGGCTGAAGGCTATAAACAAGGATTTCCTGTTTCCAGCATTCAGCTGATGACCCAAGACAGCATAAACAATATAGCCGCCCAAAAAGAACAGGTAGTTGGAATAATGCAGACCAACAGCAGACTCTGCAGTACTGACGGCACTGCGGGCATCTAAAAACGTCAGCGTTGTCATGCATTCAAACATGAGCAGCGCAAACGAGATCATCAGAATCACATTTTTACGATTCAGCATTTTCATATATGCTAACCAGTTCTGTTATGTGAATTATACCATACCAAATGACTGATTCGTGTCCCTGAAACAGACAAAAATACAGCTGGAGCTTTTTTTCCTCCGGCTGTATTTCCGTATTCATTCATCCCACAAATCATCTGTCAGTTCTTCTGATCACATAAGCATTTCAATTGTATACGTATGTATGCACAAAAATATGTACAGTTATATCAGTTTCAGATATTTGAATGCATTATAGAAGCCATCATTATCTACATCATCTGTAACATAATCTGCAGCCGTCTTGCATTCCGCACCGGCATTGCCCATTGCCACACTGTACCCGCAAAGATTGAACATAGATATATCTATCTTTGCATCGCCAAAGGCAATGGTATCAGCTGGTGTTTCGTGCAGATGTTCAAGCAGAGCCGCAATGGCATTCTTCTTGGATATGCCCTTAGGACTTAGGTCGCCAAACAGCGCCTGCTCATCCTTGCCGCCCCATGTATTCACTTCCAGATTTGGAAAATCCTTTACAGCATCCAGATAATCCTGATAAGAGGAAAGAATGAAATCCATCTTGTTAATATCATCCCTGTATATCTCTTCTCCATGTACATGAATGAAGCCATTCACAAAACCATTGGCAATTGTTTCCGCATGGCTTTGATCCGCACCTTTGCCCATGGCATATTTTGTCATGACTTCTGTACCCTGTTCAATCATCCAATCATTGCAGTACATGCCGCCATTGCTTTCTAAGTAAAGACCAAGATGCCTTTTCTCACACCAATCCGCAATGCTCTTCACCTCTGTCACAGTCAATTTCTGATGAAGAATGACTTTGCCATCATCTTCAACATATGCGCCGTTTCCGCCGATCAGTCCATCTGTTTCCGGAAGATTTCTCTGTGCCAGTTCTGCTTTAGAGCATCCCGTGCAAAGGTATACTCTATGCCCATTTGCGCGTGCTTCTTCCACTGCCTTTTTTGCGGACAGCGGAAGCTGTGCCCGGTAATCAACCAACGTTCCATCCACATCTGTAAATATGATCATAGTATTCCTCCATATACAAAAGGCGGCTGTCTGCCGCCATTGCTTATACTTTTATTCAACACCCAATGCTGCTTTGCAAGTCTTGCCGATTTCTTCAGCATATTCAGAAATGATCAGGAAATAATAATTGCCTGATTCAATGACAACTCTGTTTTCAACCAGTTCATACTGTGCAGGAAGATACTGAGACCACGTGCTGTCAAGCTGCTGTATTCTTGTTTCAACTGCTTTCTTGACTGTATCAATCTTTCCGTCTTTTGCCTTGAAGAAAGCAATCTCTGTAGCAGATACATTCATCATAGGAACAATTACAGAATAGGATTCAAGATCATCCGGGCTGATGCCATAGAGAGTCTCAAGAGTGGCGTCATCAACCTCCATATATGCCGGAAATTCATAGGCAGTATTCTCAGTAATGCTTGTCATCAATTCTTTTAAGTCTACGTCTGCTGTCTCTTTCTTTGTGCTGCATCCAGCAAGGAGCAGAACAGATGCGATAAGGCATGTAACTATTTTTTTCATTATATGTCCTTTCCCAGGCATTCCTGGCAAATCTCAGTTTACAGGAGTTTCCTGTTTCCGGCAACCTTGCTGCTGATACTCTTTTTCTCAGCATTTGGTTCTTTGACTAGAATCTCAATATTGCGCCGCACTAAATCCTGCAGATTCTGACTTTTCTCAAACGTTGCCCATATCTGAACACAGCCGATCAGCATTGCCGCAGTAATTCTGCTCAGTTCTTCCGGAGAAATGTCGCGGCGGACTTCATCTGCTTCCTGTGCCTGCCTAAAAGTGCATTGAATCATCTGCACATATGCTCTGTTTTCGCTGCGTGCTATTGGTTCTTTCTCATTCTGCATAATCTGTCCGGTCAGATTCATGACAAGAAACTTTTTGACAATATCTCTGCCGCAATCAGAAAAATAAGAAGCAGCTTTGGAAAAAATATCCATGAGTCTTTTATATGGATCCTGAATGGACATCATCTGCACAGCTGTCTCTGCATCCATCAGTTCATCCGGTATGAACATGGAACGGATCAGATCTTCCTTGCTGGCAAAGTAATAATAAAAAGTGTTCTTGGAAATGCCGGATGCCTTGGCTATTTCCACAATTGATACATTGTCATATCCGCTTTTTTTAAACAGCGCTATTGCTTTTATGCGGATCTCTTTTTTTGTCTGTATGCCTTTTGCCATATAGTTTACTGTTTCAGTTTACAATACAAACCTGTGCACTTGCAAGGTCGTTATATTACTCTATTTACATATTTATATTACCGTGGTAATATTTTAGCGTTCTTCAGAACATCTTTTGTCTGTTGTATCTTTGACTCATCATTGCTTCATGCATGGTACAATACAGCAGTGAAAAAGATGAAAGAGGTAACCTTATGAACCTGATTCTGCCTGAAGACTATGAGCCAACCCTGTCTGTTCTTGAAACGGAAGAAGCAATCAAATACATCCGTGATACCTTCCAGAAGGAACTTGGCCGCGAATTGAATCTGACCCGTGTTTCTGCCCCTCTGTTTGTTGAAAAGAAGACCGGTCTGAATGACAACCTCAATGGTATTGAAAGACCTGTAAGCTTTGATCTGCAGGATATTCCCAATGAGCAGATCGAAGTGGTGCAGTCATTGGCTAAGTGGAAACGATTCGCCCTTAAAAAGTATGGCTTCCCTGTTCATACAGGTCTTTATACCAACATGAATGCAATCCGCCGTGATGAACTGCTGGATAATCTGCACTCGTGCTACGTAGATCAATGGGACTGGGAGAAGGTTATCAGCAAATCCGAGAGAACAGAAGAAACACTGTTTGAAACGGTCCGTACCATCTTCAAGGTGATCAAGCATATGGAACACGAAGTCTGGTACAAGTATCCGGATGCCGTCTGCCATTTGGCAGATAAGATTGTCTTTGTGGATTCTCAGGAACTCGAAGATATGTACCCAAATAAGACTCCAAAAGAAAGAGAAGCAGTCATCACTGAAAAGTACGGCTGTGTATTCATCTATCGAATTGGAGCACCGCTGAATATATCCAAGCATCCGCATGACGGACGGGCTCCTGACTATGATGACTGGCAGCTGAATGGAGATATTCTGTTCTGGCTTCCAAGCCTGAAAATGCCGTTGGAAATATCCAGCATGGGCATCCGTGTTGATGAGCATTCCATTGTCTCTCAATGTGAAGCAATGCATTGTACCGGCCGCCTTGCACTTCCATATCACCAGATGATTCAAAAGAAACAGCTGCC
>CALEMD010000250.1 GCA_937902945.1 uncultured Erysipelotrichaceae bacterium
GATACCTATCTTGCGCGGCAGATGGAACTGCTTGGCATGCCGGTATTCAACAGCAGCAAAGCAATTGCTCTATGTGACAGCAAGGCCCTTACGTATCTGCGTCTGAAAGAACTTGACATACCGACAATCGAAAGCATTCTTTCACCGATCACCTATGAACATGTCGGCTATCCGTCCTTTGATTTTGTGAAAGAGGCAGGAAGACGCTTAGGCTATCCGTTTGTCATCAAGGAAGAATATGGATCCATGGGCATGCAGGTATATCTTGTTCATGATGAAGCAGAAGCAATTCATGTCATAGAGAAGCTTGCGAATAAGCGATTCCTGATGCAGAAATATATAGCATCGTCCAATGGTGCAGATTGGCGCATCCATGTGGCTGACGGGAATATCTCAGCCTGCATCAGACGATACAGCACAGATGGAGATTTCCGTTCTAATGTAAGTCTTGGCGGCAGTACACAGGCATTCATTCCGACAAAGGAAATGGCAGAACTTGCAGTATCTGCCGCTGATGCCATGGGACTGCTGTTTGCAGGTGTAGATATTATGATGGCTGAAGATAAGCCGATTATCACGGAAGTGAATTCCAATCCGCATTTCCGCAGTGCGCTGGATGCAACCGGCATTGATTTTGCGGATGCCATTATGGATGCCATCATAAATAGGATGCATGCATGAAGGGAATTGTTCTCTACAGCAAAAAGGATGCAAAGCAGAATGCGTGGATGATCCAGTATCTTGTCAATGCATTTGCAGAGAATCATATAGAACTGGAATGCATCTATGAAGAAGGATTGGATGCACAGAATACTCCATGTGACTTTGTGATCAGCCGTCTGCGCAATGCAGATATCTCTGCTGTATTTGAAAAACGCGGCATACGGGTATTCAACTCTTCAAGGGTAAACCGCATTGCCAATGACAAATACAAGGCAGTGCAGTTTGTTTCTATGCTTGGAGTAAGGACGATGGCGAGTACCTTATATATCCCAGGTGCTTCTGACAACGTGTACTATCCCTGCATTCTGAAATCACTGGATGGCCATGGCGGCAGGGAAGTCTTCCTGGTGCATGACAATGCAGAACTGAAGAACAGGGTACAGCAGTATCCTGATAAGCAATTCATGCTGCAGAAAATATGTTCTGATATCGGCATTGATTATAGAGCCTATGTGCTTGACAGTCAGATTATCAAAGTGATCAGACGCAGTTCAGATACGGATTTCCGTTCCAATTATTCCCTTGGCGGAAAAGTCATTGAAATACAGGATATCCCTGAAGAAATCTCTCAGGCAGTTAAGACAATAGCGTCGGCTTTGCGGATAGATTATGCCGGTATAGATTTCATCGTCGATCACGGGCATTTTGTCTTCAATGAGATTGAAGATCCGGTTGGAGCGAGAATGCTGTATGAAGCCACAGACTATGATATTCTGTCGGCATTTGTGCAATTGATTATAAGAAAGATGAGCGATGGGCATTCTTTTCAATCCCTCTGAAACAGTGTAAACTGTTTTGTGTGAAAACAATCATAGTGCGTACCGGCTCTTTGGATATGATACAGGCATATGCTGCGGCTGGTGCAGATGAAATACAGATAGTGGCTCAGGGACAGAGTTATTCTGCTCTGCGCTCTTTTGACTTTGAGGGTGTTCGAAAAGCTGAACAGCTGTGCAATGAAGCAGGTATAGCACTTTCTGTAGAGATGGACAGACTGTTTTTTTCTGATGAAACAAGAGAAGCAGATGAATGGATGCGGTTTCTCAGCAATGTGTGCTGCCGGATCAGCTTCATGGATCCAGGTCTTGCCCGTCTGGCAAAGCAGATGCACTGTCTGAACGAGATGATCTATACACCGCTGACACTGCTTACTTCAGATCATGATGCGGCCTGGTGGATGGCACAGGGACTGTATGCAGTTTCTGTTTCTCCGCTTCTGACAAAAGAGGAAACCATGCGGATTGTATCGAAAATTCCATCTATGGAAGTATCGGTATTCGGACATCAGATCATGTCTGTATCAAGAAGACCTCTTTTGAGTGATTATGCGCATACCTATCATACAGAACAGATGCAGAACAGAAAGAATCTGTATCTGATAGAAGAAACAAGAGATCAGAAGATGCCCATCTATGAATCGAAACTGGGCACTGTCATCTATACGGATTATGTTCTGCATTCTTTTGCGGAAATGAAGGCGTTTGCGGATGCCGGTGCAGATCGTTTCATGATGGATTCGGTATTTGTCAGCGATGCCTGCACTTTAGATGCACTCAAAGGATATTCGGCAGTGCTTCATGGTGCAGATGCACAGAAAGAAGAAGAGAAGTTTTCTTTGAAGCATCCTGATCTATTGGTGTCAGAAGGCTATTATGGCAAGGAGACAGTCAGATGAAGAAACCGGAACTGCTGGCTCCGGCTGGCGATCTGAATCGATGCAGAACAGCGATCCGCTATGGAGCGGATGCAGTGTATATCGGCGGACAGAACTATTCGCTGCGCAGCCGGGCATCGAATTTCAGCATGGAAGATATCAGGCAGGCATGCATCTTTGCAAAAGATCATGGGGCAAGAATCCATGTCACTGTAAATATGATTCCGCATAATGATGACTATGAAGGACTGAAAGAATACCTATGTGCTTTGCAGGATATGGGCGTAACAGCAGTCATATGCGCTTCGGTCAGTATCATGCAGCTGGTGAAAGAAGCAGCACCGCGCTTAGAAGTGCACTGCTCTACGCAGATGTCCGTAACCAATGCCTATGCGGCGCAGTTCCTATATGACAGACTGCATATTGACAGAGTTGTTCTGGCAAGAGAATGCACCATGACGGAAATAGAAAAACTGATTATGGAATGCCCAGTTGAAACAGAGGCGTTTATTCATGGCGGCATGTGCGCCAATTATTCCGGCCGCTGTACTTTGAGCAATCGCATGACTCTGCGCGATGCTAACAGAGGCGGCTGTGCACAGAGCTGCCGCTGGCAGTATCATCTGTGTGACGCAGATGGACCTGTCAATGAAGCCATGTTTACAATGGGTTCAAAGGATCTTCTGGCTGCAGAATGGATACCGAATATGATGAAGGCTGGCGTCAGTTCACTGAAGATAGAAGGACGCATGAAAAGCGAATACTATGTTGCCTCTATTGTTTCAGCCTATCGTCATCTGATTGATGAGCTGTCCGCATCCAATGCCTGCATATCAGAGGAACGCATGCGTTATCATATGCAGAAGATCATGTGCGGAGAGAACAGAGAAGTGTGTCCAGGATTCTATGATGGAATACCGAATGAGAATTCTATTATCTATCATCCAAACAGTGACGCCGATGTGAATCATGACTTCCTAGCCACAGTGCTGTCTTATGAAAACGGTGTGGCAGTGATACAGACAAGAAATCCGATTGACAGAGGGCAGAAAGCAGAAGCACTGTGCCCGAATCACGGTGACAGAGTATTCACGATTGAAAGCATGCAGAATGAAAGCGGAGAGTACCTTGAAGCAGTCAGAGTGCCTATGACCATTCTGCACATACCGGTTCCGTTTGCCGTTGAACCGAATGATATCATCAGAAGGAGCAGAACAATATGCGAATAGAAGGCGGACTGAGCGTAAAGGCTGCCATGCAGGGCGGAGTGCGCAAAGTAGAAAGAATCTATATCGACAGCAGCAAGAAGGATAAAGATGCGATGTTTATCCGCCGTACTGCTCATGATATGAGAATACCGGTTGCAGAAATCAAAAGAGAAAAGATAGATGAGATGGCAGAGGGCAGAACCCACGGCGGCATACTGGCGGATGTGAATCAAAGAAGAATGCAGAGTCTTGCCTCGTGTCTTGCCGCTGAGAATCCATTCCTAGCACTGGTAGAAGGAGTAGAAGATCCTTTCAATCTAGGCTATATTATGCGCTCACTGTATTGTGCTGGATGTACGGGTATTCTGCTGAGAAGCCGCAGCTGGCAGGATGCTGGAGCAACGATCCTGCGATCCAGTGCCGGGGCCAGTGAGTTTCTGCCGACTGTGATGCCTGGCGATCTTGCGGATGCGGTTAAGCAATGCAAAGAAGCAGGTCTGACAGTGTATGCGGCTATGCGCAAAGATGCAGAAGTCTATGATGAGGCAGATTACAGAAAACCATGCCTGATCGCAATCGGCGGGGAAATGAGAGGACTGTCAAAAGGCATCCTTGAACAGGCCGACAGAAATGTATATATTCCCTATACATCCTCTTTCCGCAATGCTTTGAATGCGGCAAGTGCCGCGGCAGTATTCGGCTTTGAAGTACAGAGACAGCGCCGTCATGTGCATGAGTAAAGCACATGCAAAGAATGGTATACTATTCCAGTGAAGGAGCATAAAAATGGACGATTACTATTTTCATAATCAGACAGTGATTATCAACTACACCAGGAAGTATGTAACAAATGCAGCAGAACTTGTAGATTCTGAAGGGTTTCATGTATTCCTGGATAACTATATGGAATACCTGCGGACACATAACCAGATTCTGTATCTGTGGCTTACAGACAGAGCAGATGCGGAAACGGTCAAGGCCGAACTGGTAAAACTGTCAAAGCTTCTGATGATCATGGAACCGGAAGAGATCCATCATCCAGCTCTGCAGCAGCCGGAAGAACTTCTGGCAGTGATAGAAGCTGCCTATAACTACTGGCGCAAGATGCAGAGATACTCCATCATGTATACGCAGAATGCACAGGGATACCAGAGACAGAACTTTATTGAAGCAGATTCGCAGTTCAATGCGATGGTGCTGAACTTCTACCGTACGATTCAGCAGAAGGTGCAGGGAAGCAAGAATAAGGTCTATAGACAGCTGCAGGCAGGCACCAATGCCTCACTGCTGCTGCAGGACTATGACTGGGATATACCGGCAGGATATGAAATTCTGCACAAGATTCCTTTCGTCAATTCCATCATGCTGAGAACACCGCTGATCATTCATCCAAAGAGCAATAAGCGTACCGGCATGTTTACAGAGGTCAATGAAAATCCAATTCAGGATTTCATTAAGAATGACGATGAATGGCTCTGCATACCGACTAAAGTCGGATCATTGCTTACACTTGCCTATTTCCACAGGGACTTCATTTCCAGCTGCATTGCCGTGCCAAACCTTTTTGAAATGGCTTCAAGAAAAGATGTATGTTCTAGAAAGCCTGACTGCATCATGCTGTTTGGCAATCCGGATAATAAACAGGATACAGTTTTCTATCACGATAAGAAGAATGATATATGGGTAGGCAAGATTTCTGCAGCCCAGGTCATTGAGTACTTTGGCTATACAAAGAAGATGCTTTTGACGCTGCATAACCTGGCAATGATTCAGAAAGGATGGCTGCCGATACACGGAGCCATGGTCAATATCTATTTCAAAGATGGCACCAAGAAAGGAATCATGTTCATGGGTGATTCCGGAGCTGGCAAGTCAGAGACCATTGAAGCATTGAGCGTACTTGCTTCAAGCATCATTGATCATCAGGAAACAGTGTTTGATGACATGGGTTCCATTCATCTGGATGCGCAGGGAAAACTCAGAGCACAGGGAACAGAGATCGGTGCTTTTGTAAGACTGGATGATCTTGATAAAGGAACAGCATATAAAGATATGGATCGTTCCATCTTCTTCAATCCGGAGAAAGCGAATGCAAGAGTAGTCATACCGGCAGCTCCATACGATGTCGTCACAGAAGATCATGAGATTGACTGCTTCATGTACGCAAATAACTATACAGATGAGCGCGGCATGCATCTGTTTAAGAACAGAGAAGAAGCAGAACCGGTATTTGTTGAGGGCAAGCGCTTTGCGCTTGGAACAACCCAGGAAAAGGGCATATCAACGACATTCTTTGCCAATCCGTTTGGACCGATGCAGAAACAGGAACAGTGCAATGCATTGATTGATCAGATGTTTGATCAGCTGTTTGCACAGAAGATTCCAGTTGGAGAAATCTATACATGTCTTGGTCTTCCTGACAAGGGAAACAATGGCATTCAGGACGCAGCTCAGGCGCTGCTGGATTTTGTCAGAAAGTAAATATGGAAGCGGAAAGAATTACATCGGTTCAGAATGCGCATATCAAGAAGCTATGCCGCCTGCATCAGAAAAAGGAACGCGATGAGGCGGGACAGTTTCTGATAGAAGGCGAGCATCTGATTCAGGAAGCACTGAAAGCGAACATTATAGAAGAGATACTCTATGATGAAGACTGTCCATTTGATTTTGAAAATGTGACACCGGTCACAGAGAATGTAATGGCAAAGCTCAGCAGCAATATTTCTGCAGTGCACTGCATTGCTGTATGCCGGAAACTGCATCTGTCTATGCAGGATGCGCATCGCATTCTGATTCTTGATGACATACAGGATCCTGGCAACCTTGGCACACTGATCCGCACAGCGGTGTCCTTCCGCTTTGATGGAATATACTGCAGTGAGAAGACAGTGGATCTCTATAATGAGAAGGTAATCCGTTCAACCCAGGGTGCATTGTTTGCAATCC
>CALEMD010000251.1 GCA_937902945.1 uncultured Erysipelotrichaceae bacterium
GACAATGCCGGCTTTCATAAAACTGATGCCGGAATCAAATTTAATGGATCCATTATCGAAATAGGTATATGGAAGTCCAAGGCAGCTCGGCAGCATATCCACTCCGAAGTTGCCCTGAAAGGCAAGATTGTGAATGGTATATACATGCTTGATATTCTGGTATCTAGGATCATCCGCATAGCAGGCATGGCAGATCAGAGGAACCATTCCTGCATGCCAGTCATGGCTGTGGATGATGTTCGGCCACCAGTTGAGGAAATAGATCATATCCAAAGCAGCCCTCTGGAAGAAGGCAAACCTCTCACCATCATCCTCAAAGCCATACATGCCATTTCTTTCAAAGTATCCTTTATGCTCAATGAAATAATAGACAACTCCATCTACTTTCTTCTGATAGAAGGTAGCCGGCTGGTCAATCCATCCAGAATGAACCTGTATTGTGCCCAGTCTTTCCAGTTCTGCATAGTGCTTGTCAATAATCTTCTTGTAAAGCGGCAGTACCACACGGACATCATGTCCTCTTTTAGCCAGTGCCTTAGGCAGACTGCCGATGACATCAGCCAGACCGCCGCTCTTAATGAAAGGCAGTCCTTCTGCTGCTACAAACAGAATAGATCTTGTCATGCTCCGATTCCTCCCTCTGTCTTCAGATACGGTCACGGCGTTTTACATAGACCGGCTGCTGATCTGTCCCCTTCAGTTCCTTGACGTGATGAATGATGGCACTCTTATCAACAACCACATGATCCAATTTAGCGCCTTTGCCGATATATGCTCCAGGCAGTATGATGCAGTTCTTTACAACTGCTCCTTCCTGCACAGTAACATTTCTGCCGAGAATAGAATCCTTAACTGTACCATCAACGACACATCCATTCGCAACCACACTGCCGGACACCTGAGCATGTTCAGAATAGCGGGTCGGGCATGAGTCATTGGTGATTGTATAGATAGGTCTTTCCGGTCTGAACAGCTGTTCAGCAACCGCCGGATCTCTCAGCTGCATGCTTATGCGATAGTATTCATGCAGTGAATTGATGCAGGCGACATATCCCTTGACGTTGTATCCGCGGATATCCAGTTCTTCACAGGAATCCGCAAGGATATCCTTGAACCAGTACAGAGCACTTGTCTCTGCCGCTTTGCGAACCAGTTCAATAAACAGTTTCTTTGTTAATACATACGCTTCCATGGAAATGAAGCGATTCTTGTTCTTGCCGCGGTTCTTCTCAATAGATGTGACTCTCTTATTCTTATCCATCTGCAGCACATCACAGCCTAGATAGCTTGTCTTTGCTTCATCTGTGGCCGTATAGAGAACTGTAATATCTGCTTTCGAACTCAGATGCACCTTCATGACTTCATTGAAGTCAATGTTATAGATGAAATAGCTTGGAGCCATGACAACATACGGATCCATGTCTTCTTCAATGTACTGCATGTTCTGCATGAAGTTGGCAATATCATGATTGTAAACCGGTGATGAGAAATTCTGCTCTCCATAGAGAATATGCAGTTTCCCACGCTTGTTGTTGATATTGTAATGTGCTCCTGTACCTAAGTGTTCAATCAGACTGCGCGGCTTATTCTTAGGATACACCTGAATATGGGAAATGCCGGAATTGGTCATATCACTCAGAATGAAGTCAATCATTCTGTAGCGTCCCATGCAGCTGATCGCTGCGGCAGGACGGTATTCTCCAAGTCCTTCGATATTAGCGGTGTCGTCTTCAAAATTGATGATTCCCAATGCGTCTAACATCTCTCTATCCTCCTACTCTGTATCCTTGGCAATTAGTTCAATATGCTCGCTGTCCTTGCTGCCAGCAGCGGTTCCTGCCTTGATTGTCACATCTTCTGCCACTATGCAGCGGATGACAGTTGCATTGTCTTCAATGCAGGCCCCAGGCATAATTACACTGTCAATGACTTTAGCCTCTTTGCCCACATGGCAGTTGGTAGAAAGAACGGAATTCTTTACGGAGCCTAGAACAATGCATCCCTGGGTAATATAGGCGTTTTCTATCTTTGCATCCTGTCCTATATACTGCGGCAGAGCATTGACATCTTCTGTATAGATCTTCCAAGCCGGATCGCCAAGATCCAGTTCATCACGATCATCAAGCAGATCCATATTTGCTTCCCAAAGGCTGTCGATCGTTCCTACATCCTTCCAATATCCCTTGAAGCGATAGGCAACCAGCTTCTTCTTATCATTCAGATAAGCTGGAATAATATCTTTGCCAAAGTCATGAGTAGACTGCGGATTCTTGCCGTCCTCTACCAAATACTTGCGCAATGCCTTATAGGTGAAGATATAGATGCCCATGCTTGCCAGATTGCTCTTTGGATGCTCGGGCTTCTCTTCAAATTCTACGATATTATCATTTTTATCTGTGTTCATGATACCGAAGCGGCATGCTTCTTTCAGCGGCACTTCCAGCACTGCGATTGTTGCATCGGCTTCCTTTACCTTGTGATATGCAAGCATCTTCGCATAATTCATCTTATAGATGTGATCGCCGGATAATATCAGCACATATTCCGGATTGACACTGTCAAGAAAATCAATGTTCTGTGTAATGGCATCTGCTGTGCCGCGGTAAAGATCAAATCCTGTCTGATCTTTCTCACGCGGAGTCAGTACAAATACGCCGCCATCATTTGTATCCAGTCCCCAATGATGATCTCTTCCTACATAGAAATTCAGAAGAACGGACTCATACTGTGTCAATACACCAACCGTGCTGATGTCGGAGTTGGCACAGTTGCTGAGCGGAAAATCAATGATTCGATACTTGCCGCCAAAATGAACGGCAGGCTTTGCTACCTTTTTGGTTAGGTCGAGCAGGCGGGTTCCCCTTCCTCCTGCTAGGACCATTGCAACCATTGTGTTTGCTCTCATTATTCTAGCCTCCTGAGCTGAGTAATACCTCTGACTTCATTATAGCGCGAAAGATGGATAATTCCTTTGCAATTAGCAGTGATTCAATGGTTTTTTCCGTTTTTTGACAAATCCGGAATCTGCCAGTCAATCGGCACTATCCCTTTTTCTTCAAGAAATGCATTGGTCTTAGAAAAATGACGGCACCCAAAAAAACCATTGTATGCAGAAAGAGGCGATGGATGCGCTGCCGTCAATACCAGATGTCTGTCTGTATCAATCATAGATGTTTTCATCTTTGCATTTCTTCCCCAAAGCAGAAAAACGATAGGAGTATCTCTTTCGTTCAGTTTCTGTATGGCATGATCTGTAAATGTCTCCCAGCCATGATTTGCATGGGACAGCGGTGACGATTCCCGTACTGTCAGAATTGTATTCAGAAGAAATACTCCCTGCATTGCCCATGGCATCAGATAGCCGTTATCAGGTATTCTGCAGTTCATATCTTCATGCAGTTCCTTGAATATATTCTGCAGGCTTGGCGGGATAGGAACTCCTGGATTGACCGAGAAGCACATGCCATGTGCCTGTCCTGGCTGATGATAGGGATCCTGACCAAGAATAACCGTCTTCACTTTTGAATAATCAACTGTCTCAAATGCACTGAACACCTGTTTCTTTGGAGGATAAATATGCTGCGTATCATACTGCTCATGAACAAAAGATGCTAAAGGCTGAAAATAAGGCTGCTTGAATTCATTCTGCAGAAAAGGTGTCCATTCATTTTCTCTCATATCTGTCCTCACTCCAGTATCCATTCAGCAAGATCATTGATCATATCTTTGCTGATTGCATCTTCATCTGCTTCTCTGAAATCATGATCCAGTCCTTTATAGCTCTCGGTGCGTATCAGACTCTTCTTCTTCACCATTTCTTTTTCTGGCAGATAGTCTGTTTCATAGCTGTATTCTGCATCTTCCTCCGGAAACAGTATCAGTACCGGAACCGATAGGATGTTTATATACTTCTCTGCTTTATATGCATTCATCTGTTTCCAGTAGTCTGCGGAATACCCAAGCAGGAGTTCATCCGTATCTTCTGTATCCAATGTCTGTATCTTTGCGACAGCCTGCTTCATAGCAGAAAGCTCGGAATCCATTTCTGCATCAGAGAGATTCTGTGCTTTCAGTTCATTCTCTTTTCCAGACAGAAGTATTTCTTCATAACCGCGATAGGATCCAGCTAGAACCACCGCTCCATGCAGTTCAAAGTGATTCTTTGTCATACCCAAAGACAGCAATGCACTCTTTCCATGCCCAATATAATAAATCTCTGATGCATTGACGGCTTCCGTTTCTGCTATATGAATGGCATAGGCAATATCATGCGTATACTCTTCTTCAAGCGTCACCGCATAGGGATCCATTGCCAGTTCAGGATAAACTTCATAGCGAAGCGGCAGACGGATGCTTGCGACCCCCTGCTTTGCCAGGCCGATTGCCAGTTCCGCCAGGAATGCATATTCCTTTTCTGTATCTTCTGAACTGTCCGGCACAAGAATAGCAACCGGTGGATTAGACGTGCTGTTTGGCAGCGTTAAAACACCGTCTGTCTGAGGGGATGGCCCGATTGCAATTATGCTCTGTGTGTATGCATTGCCATTTTCCACAGTCACCTGTGTCTGTACAGAGTAAGAAGATGCACGGATGTACATGTTTTCATCATACTGCATGTATACCCTGTACACCCCATTGTCAGAATTGAAATACGCATAGCCGGCATTGCGGATATCATCCTGTACAGCAAGCACATGATCCAAACTGCCGGAACTCTTTTTCAAAGTATCCGCAGCTGTATTCAATTCTTTTTTTACTGCATCATCCGATAAATACTTGCTGACAGAATCCATGTCATTATTCAGCAGATATCCAGCTATCTCTTCTGTTCTCTGTTCAATGTTCTCTTTGCTTACAGTCAGCGCAAGACTGTCTGCTTTCTCTGCACAGCCGCAGAGTGTACATAATGCTGTCACTGCTGAAAGCAGTATTCTGACAGTCTTAGAGGGCATCATGGTTCTTCTTTTTCTTATGAAGAACATAGGCAGCTGCCGCAATCACTGCTATGGCTGCCGCTCCGGCAATCATGAAACCTGTATTGCTGCTAGAAGTTTCTTTCTTAGCAGTATTATCCTCAATATTTGCGGAAGGCTCAGCACCACCGATATATGCATTGACATCCTCTTCAACCATTTCAAACGGCCGATCGCCATTGGTGAGCAATACTGTATTGAATTCCTTCAGATCAAAGCTGCCCTGCATCTGTTCTTCAGCTGTACTCTTCAGATTCTCAAAGCGTATCAGACCGATTCCATATGGCAACAGCTGTCCTGGATATTCGAGTACAAAATCAACATAGTATGATGCTGCATCCGAATTCAATCCAATATCATCCATCCAGTCGGAAACTTCTTCCACTGAATATCCAAGTCCATTGACCAATAGATCAATCTGTGCGTCCATAACATATCCCAGTTCTGTTTCAAGGATATGCATTTCCTGCACATCCTCACTGAGAGATGAATAGCCATAGCTGGCAATCTCGGTGTACATCGCCCAGCCTTCCGTATAGCCGATATGGCTCAATGCAGCACGGATATGGCGCGGGTTTGTGCTCTGGAACCATGTCATCTGATATAAGTGTCCAGGATATCCCTCGTGTGCCAGCGTTTCATATGAGCTGTTGGCATCACTGATATTGGAATCATTGACCTTGATGACATTATGACTGTAGTCATCAAGCGGTGCGCCAACGTAGTATGCAGTTACTGCATCATCCGCTACACTTGGATCCAGACTGCTGATGGTATACGTGACATCCGGTCCCTGCGGGTAATCCGCAAGCTGCTTGGAAAGGAAGGAAAGAACTTCATCCGGTGTTGTCTGTTCCACTGTTTCAGAACTGTACTGATCTTCTATATTCTTATTGCTGGAAAGCAGTTTTACATACCGATTGATGACATCCTTCAGAAATGTATTGGCAAGATCAGATACCTCCTGCACGCTCAGGCTTGAACTAGTCTTATACTGAACAAGTGCTTCATAGTATTCTTTGCCATCTTTATAATTGTATAAACCGCCATCAATACTGCGGCTTGAGCGAAGGGTTTCCAACACTTCTGCAGCATTCTCAAAAGCTGGAATATAGGAATTCAATACAATCTCTTTATTCCTTGTTTTATAGTCTTCTTTCTCTGCATCGCTCAATCCTTCATAGGCGTCTATATTCTCGTTGAAGATGACAATAAGCGCATTGTCTTCTTTCTTCTCTGTAAACTTTTCCATGGAAGATAGAGTCTGATCAAGAGCCGTATCAGTCATGAAATAGCCCTCTGCCGCCTGTGTCTTGGTGAATTCAAGGGCTGATTCTACATATGCCTTGACACTACCTAGATAACTCAGATAATCCTCAATATCTTCTTTTTCATAGATGACAAATTCTGTAAAGACCGTCATCAGATTATCAAAAATGCCAGTAGACGGAGAAAAATAGAAATCCAGCATTGGGTATTCATTCAAAGCCTTATACTTTGTCAGATAATCAAGATAGATATCGTAATCTGTCTTCTGTGAATCAGACAGTGTTTCATAGTCAAACTTCTTTAGCTCGGCAATGGATTCATCCGCATCTTCAACAGCATCTGTATAGTCTTCAAGATCTACTGTATCCAGTACCGCATCCGGTTTTTCTATGCCAAGTGCTTTATAGTCTTTGACTGTATAATGCAGTGTCGAATAATCTGTTTCCATGGATTCAATAAATTCTGATTCAAGGAATGCATCAAAGTCAGCATTATCTGCATTTTCTTCTGCATATACGCTGATAGGTGCGGAACAAATCAATAGCATGCTGCTCAATAAACCAACGGTCAATCGCTTCCAGATGTTTTTCATTTTCTTGGTATATACAAATTAGCCCATCTAACTAAGGGTAACCTGTATAC
>CALEMD010000252.1 GCA_937902945.1 uncultured Erysipelotrichaceae bacterium
GCATTGGATTAAGAATGCCGCGGTACTATTTCCATCTAACAAAGAAATCTCTGATTTTATTCGCACTGATGAAATATTATGGCAGAAAGATAGAAATAGAGAGGACTGGCTGATAATTAAGGCAGGTATTGGAAATCGAAAACGAAATATAAGTATTGCTAATGCAAATACAATTAAAAAGGCTGATCCGATATATTCCATGATGACAGAATTTATGGATGATCCTGGTTGTACTGAAAATATTCCAATTTTATTGGATTTTCAAAAGATTCATTCCTGCGTAATAGAATCTATTCATTACACAGATCGTTTTTTTATAACATTGTTTCTCCAAATGTGCATACTGTTTGGACCTGATCAGCTTCAAATCGCCATTATCTGCAGCCCAACATGGCTTCAGAAGAATGAATGGATTAGAAGTATTCCTCATCTATTTGAAAAGAAAAGCATGCTGAGAATGATCGCAGTTAATCAGAAACAGGCTTCTGTAATACTAGACTGTTTAAATAAAAGCTCAAAGGAAACGATTCTCATTATTCAGAATCATCAGATCGAGATAGAGAATCAACCTAAAAATGCACATACTGTATATCTAGCGGATGAAAAAAACATGCTTTTCAATAACTGCTCATGCCGTATCACTGTAGAAGAAGAATATGCATTGATGAAAACTGACAGCAAAGAAGAAATCAAATTTAAATATGAAAAGAATAATGTAGATCTATTATCATTTGCACAATGGATTTCTAACCGTCGAATCTTACAATGTTCTGAGGGATTGCGTGTTAAACCTATCGGTTTCTTCGATCTATATCAAATTGCTAATGCGAGTGATCTAAAAATAACTCAGCGATGGGAATACAGCAAAACTAGAAATATGATCGAAGCTCCAATCGGTATTGATGAACATTCAGAGGTGATTTCTATTAATCTCCATGAAAAGGCAAATGGTCCGCATGGACTGATTGCCGGCACTACAGGCAGCGGCAAGAGCGAATTGATTGTTACTCTAATTCTTTCACTTTCTGTCAATTACTCCTGCCGTGAAATACAGTTTGTAATTATTGATTTTAAAGGCGGTGGCATTTCAAATATTTTTGACAATGAAATTCATCATCTTCCGCATCTAGCTGGAAGCATTTCAAACTTAAATGAAAATAATATAAACAGAACATCTGTATCGTTTAAAAACGAAATACAAAGAAGAGAAACTCTTCTTAAAAAATTATCGGATTTTATAGGTATTCCTATCATGAATACAGACGCATATCAAAAATACTGGACTGATTCATGCGGTCTGCCATATATGTGCCATCTTGTAATCATTATTGATGAATTTGCGGAAATGAAGAAGGAATGTCCTCAATTTTTAAATGATATGATCAGCATGGCAAGAGTTGGAAGAAGTCTCGGCATTCATTTGATTTTATGTACTCAGAAACCTGCCGGTGTTGTGGATGAACAGATATGGTCAAACAGTCGATTCAAAATCTGTCTGAAAGTACAGGATGATACTGATTCCATGGAAATAATTCATAGAAAAGACGCTTCATCAATTTTAAATCCGGGAACATTCTATATGCTATGTGACGGTAAACTTCAATATGGATATGCAGCTTACAGTCACGCACCTCTTTCTGACAGAACTGTTTCTATACTTAATGAAATGATGCAGATAAATAACTCAGCAGCACAGAAACGCGACGATGATAAAACGCAGATTAGAGCTGTTATGGATAGCATAATGACTGCTTCAGAAAACGAAAACATGGCTGCTTATCCGCTATGGCTTAATCATCTGAATGCAGAAATGATTGAGAATATTGAAGAAGATCGTCTCATAATTGGCCGAACAGATGATTATTATCATCGCAGTCAGCAACTGCTGTTCTTCCAACCCCAAGAAGATCATAACGCAGTATTTTTTTCAATCGAAAGGCAGGAAAAGATTGAATTGCTGCATATTCTCATGTATGGACTGATGAATATTACTGATAAAAACGATGAAATATTTGTCATTGATGATCTAGGATGCGGTCTTGAATCCTATATGCAATGTGCACAGACAGCAGATATTCTAATGTCCGATCAGAAAGAAAAAATTGAAAATCTGCTTAAGCATCTGAATGATAGAAACCATTGCAGCGAAAGCAGTGCACATGTAGTAATAACACATATAACATCGTTCTATGAATCTTCAGAAGGCAATGCTTTAAGACTGAATGCACTGCTTGAATTATCCAGTCAGAAAAATCTGCATTTCTATCTGTTCTGCAATGCTGCATCTTCCATTCGTTATAAAGATTTGTCGTCGATTCCATTTAGAGTATCTTTATATAATGAAAATCTCCAAGATGTAAGATCAATCTTTGAAACTTCAGAAAAAGCTGTGCAGAATAAAAAGCATTATGGGTTGGTAAGAAAAGATAGAATCATCGAGTTTAGAATGCCGATACTTACAGAAGAACAGGAAATAAATCGAATAGTCAGTACAGTGAATCGATGCGGAAATGAAAAACACTATCGAATCCCATACTTAAAAGAGCATATACTGCGATCTGAATATAAAGGGATTGAAATAGGAATAGGCATCAATGTGAATAATTATCACTGGGTTGAATTGAGTCCTTTTGAACTTCATTTAATTCTTGCAACAGAAATTGATGAACTGCAATGGATATATGATATTTATAAAAATTGCTTGAATGCTTTGTGGAGACCTTGCAAGTCTATAACAGAGGATCTGATCATGCATAAGAAAGCGGCTCTGGTTTTCATGCTGTACCAGGATTTCCAAAACTCCATTTTGGACAAT
>CALEMD010000253.1 GCA_937902945.1 uncultured Erysipelotrichaceae bacterium
GGTCCACTGATCATTGATTCTGCTCATTCCAGACAGATCAACAGATTCAATTCCCTCAACTTCATTGATCATTTTGTCAAAATCATAATCTGTTTCATCAAAGAATTTACAGCTGCCATTCTCGTAATTCTTTTCAAAGTCAAGTTTCTGCGAATTCATGCTGGATCCGCTGTCATATACAGGTGCGATTCTATAATCATTTCTGTCTTCCGTATTCCGGATCAATGCGAAGTTCTCCATATGACGGTCTTCGTTCATAATCAGATAATCAAGTACAAACATTCTGTCAACTGCGTCCGTATTCATAATTCCAAGCTGATGAAGACAGTTCCTGTAGTGCTGATATCCATTGCTGTTGGCTTTGCGGCTGAATCCGCGGAATATATCATATGCAGATATCATTTCTTCATGATCATTGATCATGCACGGACATTTACAGACAAAATGATTCTCGTATGCAGCTGTGGAATAAACCACATGTTCAATATGAAGTTCCTCTGCAATCATTGAGGCCAGCACTTCATTCAGCGGTTCCTGTGTCCGTTTCTCATATCCGCCTTTCAGAAGGTAATTCGTGCCGTTTTCCTGTATCCATGTTTTTTTGACATTCCCAGATGTTGTTCTGTTAGGGTGATTGCTCTTGTCATTGCTTCCAAACGAAAGCTCATGGTCATATGAATTGCTGAAAAAATTGATATTGTCCCATGTCACGGAATCATTTTCATTTCTGATCCAGAACTGGTCACTTAATGAAGCCGCATACCAGGTTTTCCCAAGTATGCTTTTTTCATTCATCAGAGAACTTTCATCATACCCATCCCGCAGTTTTGGAATGCCGCGGTTTCGAAACCATTCGTTCAGCAGTTCTCTCTGTGTCCTGCCTGTATATCTGTGATTCTTCACAATGAAAGGAAGAAGATCCTCGTCAACAGCAAGCATCTGCAGGATCGCGTTTGCTTCCTGATCATATTCAATTCTGCAGGCAGGCTTTTCTCTGCACATCAGGACCATATTCATAGTGCTTTCCTGTTTACTCATCTTTCAAACCATATCCCCAGAACTGTCCATTGTTGCGGACAATGGTCTCACATACTGCCTCGCCGCCATCTTCATTTTGAATTTCTGCCTGCATTTCACAGGCCTCTCTGCCGGCTTCTGACTCATAGATGACAATATAGCAATCAACGGATGAAGGAAGCACTGCACTGCAGGCATAGTTCTTATTTTCTGCCCCTGCTTCTTCACATGTCTCCGGTTCCGGTGTTTCCGCTGCTGGAGCCGCTGTCTCCTTTGCATCAGATGGTGGGGTTGGAACATTCTCCTCCAGTACAGTAATAGTAATCACCTGGGAGGTTGTATTGCCGGAAGTTTCTGTGCAGACCAATGAAGGATAGTATTCTCCAGCCTTGGAATAGTTGACATATCCGCTCAGTGATACCGGCATCATGCCGTCTACATCGTCATAGCCGGTGATATTGCTGAAATCAATCGGCTTGCCTTTGACAGTAGAAAAAACATAGGTGGAAAGATTGATATAGGGACCTGTCACATCATCTGACTGTACAGCCTGAAGCAATGCTGCTGTTCTTTTTCTCATGGCTTTATTATATACTGCTTAGACGCAAGAAAAAAGGCTTCACATCATCAGATGCAAAGCCTGCATTCCTTAGAACTTGACGATTTCGCCTTCTGCAGTTCCGCTGATAGCAGCTGCATTTGCTTCATCTGTATCAATATGCATGGCAAGCTTGAACTTGTCTGATACACGGATGACTGTATTGGCGAATACAACCGGTCTGTCTGCTGTCTCAATCTTTACAGCGACAATGTCACCGTTGCTGACACCATATGTGTTTGCATCTTCCGGTGTCATATGAACATGACGCTTAGCCGCAATTACGCCGCTTTCAATCGTCTTCTCGCCGGCTGGACCGACCAATGTCAGTCCGCCAAGAGTTCCTTCAAGATCTCCTGATTCACGAACCATTGCTTTTACACCCAGTGTGCGTGCTTCAGTCAGAGAAATCTCAACCTGTGTCTTATTTCTCAGCGGTCCAAGAATGGTTGCCTTCATTTCGCCTTTCGGTCCTTTGAGCACTACCTTCTCTTCACTTGCATACATGTCAGGCTGTGAGAGATACTTCTTCGGGTGCAGTTCATACCCCTGTCCAAACAGCACATCCAGATCTTCCTGATTCAGGTGAACGTGACGTGCAGATACTTCTACCAGAAACTTATCCATTTGCTTTTCCTCCGTAATTACATGCTTATTATAGAACCAAATGAGACACGGTTCAATGAAACTGAACTCATCTTCGGTATACAGTTACTCCATCTTTGATTGTCTCTAGGACTTTGATATCTCTGATATGCATGGGCTTTGCTTCCAGCGGGTTTTCTGCCAGTATGACAAAGTCTGCTTTACTGCCGGGCTTGATACTGCCTTTATCGGTTTCACTGTACTGCTCTGCCGCATTGACTGTCACAGCCTTAATGGCCTCATAGACAGGAATGCGTTCTTCTTTGCCTAACAGCACACCGGAAGATGTCACTCTGTTCACGGCACACCATATCGTCTCCAGCATATCCGGTTCTATAACTGGCGCATCCTGGTGGAATGTAAAGTGAATGCCCTTGGATAAGGCAGACCCAGCGCAGCTGATCCGCTCTGCTCTTTCAAAAGAGAAATTCTTGATATGCGTATCACCGAAGTGATAGATATGAGCAATGAAGAAAGAAGGAATCACCGACAGTGCTCTGACTTCATCAAGCTGGTCTGTGTCTAATAGCTGAGCATGGATCATGACCGGTTTCATATGGGCAAGATCGGCACCACTGTTCTTCGCTTTTTTCAGCTGGCTGAGATACTGGGCAGCCGCGGCATCCCCATTGCAGTGTGCCAGTATCTGTGTCTGGTATCTGTCGGCCATCATGATATTGCTATAGACGCTTTCATCCTTCAGTGTTCCATATCCGCAGTATTCACTCTCATTGGCATATGGTTTGCGCATCCATGCAGTTCTTGCCTGCGGAGATCCATCGAGAAACATCTTCAGACCGCCGATTTTAAAATGGCTGTCATATTTCTTATCAGATTCCTTAAACAGCCGGCAGAACTCTTCATAGCTTTCCATATCCGGATATCCAACCAGATCCAGTTTCAGCATCTTATTCTGCAGCAGCATCTGATACATCGGGATCATCTGAGACACCATGTATCCTTCCTGTACAGTTGTAATGCCATAAGATGCATATCTGTCCTGGGCTCTGTGATACGCATCCATCAATTGCACACCAGAGGCTGCAGGAACACTTTTCACTGTATTGAAGAAGGCATTCTATTCCAAGTACCCTGTCAGCTTTGCATCTAGGCGTCCATATCTGCCGCCTTCCGGATCCGGTGTGTCTTTGTCTATATGAAGGGCTTTGAGTCCATCCGAATTCAATACGCCGGCATGTCCGGACTGATGCTGGATGAGTATCGGATAGTCCTCTGAGACATCATCAAGATCATGCCTGTCGGGATGTCTTTTCTCATTCAAACGGTTATGATCATAGCCGGTACAGACAATCCATGTGTCCTTCTCAGGTTTTGCATCACGTATATAATCCGCAATGGTTTTCTGAATATCCGCAATGCTGGTGCATTTCGCTAGAGACATCTGCATCATATTCGAGGCAACCTGTGAGAAGTGGCTGTGAGGATCAATGAACCCCGGCAGCATCGTCTTTCCTGAAAGATCAAAGCGCAAAGCATCTGTATCCTGATAAGAAGACAGACT
>CALEMD010000254.1 GCA_937902945.1 uncultured Erysipelotrichaceae bacterium
GGCTTCTACAATGTTGTAGAAAGTTGTAAAGTTCACTTCAAAATAGTTCTGAATGTAGGAGAAATCAAATTCCTGATTCAGACCATCCATTGTATTCTGCAATCCATTATTGCCTAAATGGGTCAGCTTATCATATCCATTTCCTAATGCTGGATTCTTAACATACCAGTCACGAGGAATTGATACTAATAAGATCTGTTTATTTACTGGATCTACTGTTAGCAGCATATCCACATCTGTTCTTGTGTAATAATTCAGTGAAGTAAAACGCGTATCAGATCCAGCAATATACACCATGAATGGCGTATTTGTATAATCCCGCGCTGCCTCTGCTTTCTTTTCTACCTGTACTGTTTTAACAACTGTATATAAAATCTGTGTATCTGTATTGAATGATTCATAACCCGTCACATCTGTAATAGATGATGCATAATTCTCATTCAGAATCAATACATCTCCAGTTCCATCATATAAAGAACTTGCTGCACTGATGACATCATTCTTTGAAACGATATTCAATGTATTCTGATTCAGCTGTTTCTGAATATCCTCTAATGCATATGCCTGATTAGCCTGATCGATCTTTGTCTGGGTAATGAACTTAGAGTTTTTATAATCTGTGAGATCAGTAGAAGTTGCTGTATTAGTGAAGGCATCTGGATGTGCTGCTTTATAAGCAGAAGTCATTACATATGCATTAATCTTCACTTCTTCTGTATCACTTTGTTCAACAAAGATTCCCTTCATTTTTGCCTGCAGGATTGGAACATATACGGAACCCGCAAACAGCAGAACTGAAAGAATACAGTTCATAATAATCGTAAAGATCTGCATCGGTGTTCTCTTTTTATTATGTCTTGATCTCTTTGGCCTGTGTAAAGACAGAATGCCCATGATTGCCACAATCAAAACTAAGATCAAGCCCAATGGCATTACATACTTCTGCGGGAATGCAATGAATCCTGTTGCAATCATAAAAAATACAATTGCCAGAACAGCTAATACAACCCAAGTGATACCTGGCCAATTAATAATGCGTACTCTAGTCTTCTCTTGTTTCATATAACTCCTATTTCTATTTATTGCATTAACACATTAAAAAGCATGAGTACTTTCATATACTCATGCCTCATATACAATTCTTCAGTTAAAGGATAATACTGCCAACAATTGGCTTTTTCCAATTCTTTACAGACTCTGCAGCTTTAGCTAACTGGCTGAGCTTTGTAACATTTCTTTCTGCTACAAGGATCACTCCATCGGCTTTTCCAAGCTTATTCAATTCATCTGCATTCGCATCAATATTTGAAGAAGCCAAATACTGAATCTCTGGATTGATTGCCTGCAGAGAAGCCTGCAGATCAGCTACATTCTGTTTCATATTGCCGCTGACCAAGATCAATGTCTTCTTGCCTTCTGCACATGTATTGATATTCGCTGCCGTTTTCGCAAGCGATACTTCTGTCGAACTGCCAAACGAAGAATCAATGCGTCTCATCATACAGCGATCAAATTTATTCAGTTTTTTCTTTGAAGATCTCATTGGCATAATACCTAAAGTCTTGATGCCATCTCCAGAGCTCAGATCGTCTTCTGAAAGAAGTTTTCCAGACAATACTTCAATAAGAGCCAGCAATACAATCATGCCTGCAAGTCCGCCCGCAAAGCCAAGCATCAGATATTTCACAATGTCTTTTTCAACCGTAGTCGAAACTGCTGTTGGAGCACTCAATGCAGAAAGAGATTTCTGCTGCGTAGCAAGTGTTGTCTGCAATGTACTGATCTTTGTAAGCAGATCATTCATTGTCGCATTCGGTGAAAGCATCTTATCATTGATCGTCGTTACTAGACCGCTGTCCGTAATTGTACTGGTCGCTGCCTTATTCTCCACCAATGTATGTTCGCCATATTTTTCCTGAATACTGCTGGTATTTTTAGCTACCTGAGAAGAAATATAATCCGCGATCTTCTTCGTCTGTTCTTCCGAAGTTCCAATGACGGTAACGTTCACCGTATTGATTGTATAATCACCTTTGACTTCAATCAATTCCAGCAGGATCTTCTTATCAATGCCTAAAGATGATGCCAGTGAAGAGTAATCAATCGAAGAATTGATATAGGATACATAGGCCTGTGTAATCTGATCCGCGTGATTTGTACCGCTTAATAGAGCTTCAAAATCATCATGACCAGTAGAAGTGACAATAGACCAGTTCAGTTCTGTTCTTGCCTCATTATACGGATCAATGCTGGCTTTCACAGAATTCTTACTATATTCGGTTAAATAATCAATATAATCCTGTGTCTTTTGTTTCTCCGCTGTGATAGACGCCTTATTATTCTCATATGACTGCATGCTTTGCGTGTATTTGCTCTGCAGAGAATTGTATGTTGGCAGGATCTTAACACACTTATATCCAGCTCCAAGTAAACCGAAAAGTACCGCTATAAGCAATATTTTGCGCCATTGCTTAAAAACGTAAGCAAACAGTATTTTTAGGTCTATTTCTCT
>CALEMD010000255.1 GCA_937902945.1 uncultured Erysipelotrichaceae bacterium
GGCTTTAAAGACATTCCGTGTGCTTGGCTCAAGCGGAGTATGCCGCATCGATTTCATGATGGATGCAGAATCAAAGACCGTATATGTAAACGAAATCAACAGCATTCCAGGTTCCCTTGCCTTCTACCTCTGGCAGGAATCAGGCATGTCATTCAGCGCATTGATGGATGAACTGATCAGACTGGCACTGGAAAGAGAACGCAGAAGAAGCCGCATGACTTTCTCCTATGATACAAATCTGCTCAGCACCTATTCAGCTTCAGGAGCTAAAGGCGTAAAAAAATAACGCCTGTGCCACATAAAAGAAAGAAGGGACAATCATATGTCAACACCGCACAATCAAGCAGAAAAAGGAATGATCGCACCAACCGTACTGATGCCTGGAGATCCATTGCGGGCTAAGTTTATCGCGGAAACGTTTTTAAAGGATCCAGTTCTATTCAATGAAGTCAGAAACGTCTATGGCTATACAGGAACCTACGAAGGAAAGCCTGTATCTGTTATGGCAAGCGGCATGGGAATGCCGAGTATCGGCATCTATTCTTATGAACTGTATAAGTTCTATGATGTTCAGAACATTATCCGTGTCGGTTCTGCCGGCGCATATACTGCTGCATTGAATCTCTATGATGTTGTACTCGCAGATGCAGCTTATTCAGAGTCATCATTCGCACGCACACAGTCCGGTGATCCGGATGATGTACAGAGACCTTCAAAGGAACTCAATCATGCAATTGAACACGCAGCGGATCAGCTTCATATACCTCTGAACATTGCGACCGTTCACAGCAGTGATGTATTCTACCGTGAAGGAAGCCTTGATTACGTAAAGACCCTGATCGAAAAGCACGGCGTGGTCTGCGCCGAAATGGAAAGCTTTGCATTGTTCCACAATGCCAAAGTACTCGGAAAGAATGCCGCTTGTCTGCTTACAATCAGCGACAATCTGGAAACCCATGCAGAAACCACTGCGGAAGAAAGACAGAACTCCTTCACCAATATGATGAAGATTGCACTGACTGCCGCAAAGAATATCTAATCAGACGAAGTAAAAGCAGGAATCGCTTGATTCCTGCTTTTCTTATTCCCTAGATAATCTTCTTCAGCAATGCATATTTCTTTTCATCATATGGAGCATAGCGCAGCGGAACATCAATGGATGTACTGCTTCTGACGATGCCCTTCATATGACTGAATGTCTGGAAACTGTATGCGCCATGGTATGCCCCCATGCCGCTGTTGCCAACTCCTCCAAAAGGAAGATTGTTATTGGAGATATGCATCATAACATCATTGACGCATCCGCCTCCGAATAGAAGTGAATGGATGACCTTCTGTGCCACAGCATTGTCTTCAGTAAACACATAGCAGGCAAGAGGTCTAGGCTTCTTCTTCAGATCATGCAGGGTTTCATCAAGATCCTCATAGCCGATAATCGGCAGAATAGGTCCGAATATCTCTTCCTGCATAACTGAACTGTCATAGGTTGTTTCCGGCAGAAGCGTAGGTTCTATCTTGCGTTTTGCCGCATCGCAGCCGCCGCCGATAATCGTTGTTTCACTCTTCAGCAGTCCGATCAGACGATTGTATTCCTTATCGCTGATAATGCACGGATAGCGATCAGAATCAAGCGCATGACTGTATCTTTCATCAATGGCTTTCTTCATTTCAGCAATGAATGCAGCCTTCACAGAATTCTGAACAAGAACATAGTCAATGGAAATGCATGTCTGTCCTGCATTCATGAACTTGCCCCAGGTGATTCTCTTTGCGGCAATCTTCAGATTGGCTTTTTCATCAACAAAGCATGGACTCTTGCCGCCAAGTTCCAATGATACCGGAGTCAGATTCTCAGCAGCTGCCTTCATGATGGTCTTGCCGACACTTGGGCCTCCTGTAAAGAATATATAGTCGTATTTCTGCAGCAGGACCGTATCATAATCAGAATCCGCATCTACTGCATAGACATATTCAGATGCAAATGTATGATTCAGTATCTTCTGCAGCACCGGCCACAGATGGCGGTTGTTGCGTGAGCACTTCATAACCACCGTATTGCCTGCCGCCATTGCCCCAGCAAGCGGAGTCAGAGACAGATTGATTGGATAATTCCAAGGCACAATGATCAGCACCGTTCCAAACGGTTCATAATACACCGTGCTCCTGCTAGGCATTGTTACAAGATTGGCTGGAACATTCTTCGGTCTGCTCCATTCTTCGACATGCTTGATCTGTGTTTCAATCTCCTCTTTTGCCATGGCCACTTCTGTCATATACGATTCGGCATTGGACTTGCCTAGATCTGCATGCAGTGCATCAAGAATCTCTGCCTCATTGCTCTTGAGTGCCTGCAAAAGCTTCTTCAGCTGTTCCTTGCGAAAGAGCGGATCTTTTGTTGCATCTGAATCAAAGAACGCATGCTGTGAATTTACTACCTGATCAACTGTTTCCTTCGGTGTCATATTTCTCCTCTGCTTTCCTGTGGCTGTTCGTATATTATTGGCAACAGCCTTATGCTGCTTCGGTACCAGCTTCTACTAGTATCTTATCAGCAATCCTTTCCATTCTCAATGCAACTGCAATACTGATCAAAAGTGTTGAAGAGCCTGCAGGAAATTATATAATGAAGTTAGACAAGGAGATTGCGAATATGGATAAGTATATATGTGTATGCGGTTATGAGTATGATCCAGCCAAAGGTGATCCAGAGCACAACATCGCTCCGGGAACAAAGTTTGAAGATATCCCTGATGACTGGGTATGCCCAATCTGCGGTGCACCAAAAGACATGTTTACAAAGGAATAAGTAAAAACAGCCGCGAGGCTGTTTTCCTTTGTTCAATTGGATTCTGCTATCATCACCGATACATTGTTCGGCAGACAGACAATCGGCAGGAAGTCCTCTTCAGAAACCCAGCCAGTCTGTGAACAGATATGATTTGGACATTCTTCATTTGTAACGTGCCACTTGCCGTCCTTAACCTCTACATCCAAACCGCCGTAATCACCTTCCACATGGTAAACTGCATCAACAGAAGGATCAAATACCTTTACCACGGTATCTCCATGCACAATCTTTACCTTGACAGCAGAGGATGCATTATCCGCCTGGTATTTTACATATATCTTGTAGCCAACCAAGGCAATTGCTGCAATCAGCACTATGTATATAAGAATCTTAATCTCTTTCTTTTTCATTTTTTCACCGTGATGCGATTATAGCATCTTTTTCTGCAATACAAAATGAATTCTATCTGAAAATGGATCTGCTTTTTGCAGATCCATTTCTTCATAATCCCGAACACTGCACTCAATCAGCGTTTGTAAAGTCTGACAGGGAGTGATTCATCAGATCAATAATCATCTGTTCAGTCTTTTCGACTGACATCTTCGGCTCATGCTGAAAGACAAATGTTCTGATATCAAAAGCAATGCATTCCGCAAAATAATCTGCCAAAAGATCATTTGAGTACTGGCTCATGAATCCATCCTTCCTTTTCTTCCGGAAGTATTCATTGAATACAATAGCCAGGTTCCTGCGTACCATATCTTCAAAACTATTCTGTCCTGTTACATTGTATGCAGCTTTATAGAAAGCGATATTCTCATTGATCACTGACAGCCCGTCATGAATGATTTCCTGAAAAGGCTTTTTCCCTGTTTCCTGGATTGTATTCTCTACAATATCATGGTAGACAATTGAGTTCAGGCAATCATATTTATCGTCAAAATAATTATAAAAAGTAGCACGGATAACCCCTGTTTCATCACAGATCTGCTTGATCGTGATCTTTTCAAACATGTTTTTGATCATCAGTGCACGAAGATTTTCAAGAAGAAACGTTTTCATCATGCCCTTGCGGTATTCCATATTCATATCCTTTATACTATTATGACATATTTAATCAAGACGTAGAGACAGAATACAATGATCAGGCTTCCGCCGGAAATTCCTATGACTCTTTGGTATCTAGCGCCTTGGCTGTAGCCAATCTTCAAGGCCGCAATGATTGTCACAAAAGAGATGCAGAATGACAGAATCACTGCCATAAGCATAGAGAGTCCAAGGAATGAGAACCCAACGCCAAGGAACAGTGTGTCTAAGCAAGTAATTGCCGCCAAGCGAAAGCATTGCCTGTATCCAAAGTCCTTATCCAGTTTTTCTTCAAAAGTGCCATCTTTCCAAGACTTAACACACAGAAATACTCCAACAGCAAACATGATCAGGCAGGCAATGCTGATCTCCAGTTCACCGCTGAGAATATCCTTGAATATAAAAGAAGTCAGATAACCAAGCAGCACTGCACATACATCTGTGACTGAATAGATCAGCGCATAAAGAATCATATCCTTCGTCTGCAGTTTTCGTACAGTCGCACCCTTTTTCATCATAATAACGAAACTGTCCAATGACAGTCCGACAAATATCATAGCAGCCTGTAACAAACCCATACCAATATCCTCCAGTAACAACCGTATTGTACCCTGTGCATGCGCAATCTAGTCTATACAAAAATGCCGATATGTTGAATTCGGAAAGAAAAACAGAAACTTTGGCATGCAGTTTCTGTTTTCTCAGGATCTAATGCAATTTTTAGGGGGGAAAGAAATATCAAACTTCTGTCTGACAAGGATAATATAACGGAACGTTGTGTTAGAATCATGCTTGTTCTGTGAAAAGTTCGTGAAATAAACTATTTTATATGAATTCCCATCAGTTCTGCGATAGCTAGGCCCTGAGCTGCATTGAAGCTGGCGCCTTTCAGATGCTCTGTATCAACTGTAAAACCATCAATGACTGAGTCGCTGAAATCCAGATCCTGCAGAGAGGTTTGGAAAAAATCTGCATTGCTGAAATCACAGGCATGAATCTCCATCTCTTTTACCTTGCAGGCAGAGAAAGCACCATTCATGAAAAGATTGTCCTTCAGTAAGATATTCTTAAATGATGATGCATTGAAATTGACGTAATCTGCCTTGCATCCAAGCAGCTGCACATCCTGCAGCGTACTGCAGCTGAAGTCTGCGCCTGTCATCCGGCATTTTCTGAAGATAACACGGCGGCATACACTCTCTCTGAAATCTGCATTGCTGAAATCGCAGTTTTCAAATACAGCATCCATAAACAGACAGCCGCGCATGCTGCTGGCAAACACGATTGATTCAAAAGAACAGCCGCTGAATTCATGCTGGTCAAGTGAGTGCCGGCAGGTCTGTTCTGCATATAGGCATTGGCAGGAATCATACGGTTCTTTTTTATTCGGCAGAACGGATGCAATCCGTTCCTTTCGCAGATCTGGATTTTTTACTGTCATGCATTCAGTATATCAGAATGCAAAACCACTGCCGCAGAAACCTTGCCGCCTTTGTCACTGGCGGCACATATTTCGACAGAATCACCATCATCTGCATGAATTACCCAGGACACATCTTTGCAGCAGGGCTCACCTGGATGAGTTGCTATATTCCCATAGTAATACACACCTGTATTGCATTGGCTGTAGCCGGAAAGATCGCCGATATCCTGCTGCTTCGTTCCAGATATTATATTTGCTTGCGCAGTATCAATCGATACATTTACCGGTTTGCTGTTTTTGATGGTTCTTGCCTGTTCGCAAAGCCATGTAGGAAGAAATCCTACATTGCCAACAGAAGCCGTTATCTTCCAGATGCCCTCTGCTTCTTTTACTGTCTTCACTTTAAGAATCTTCAGATTCGGCAGAGCCCCAGCATAGCGGACCATGAATGCAGTAGTCTTTTCAACTTCCTGCTGCAGATAGGATGTCGGCGGATTCTGCACCGTGAACTTAGAATTGAAACCGCCAATTTCTACATCACCAAACACAGGATGATTGAATGGTTTCCAGTCTAGAAAGTCCTGAGGTGCATTCTTCTTCACCCAGTTCATACATGCATTGAAACGGACAATCTGTTCTTTGAGGGTTTCTGAATGCACATTGTTCCAGTCAACCGGAACACCGGCTCTATTATCTAAATCCCAAAGTTCCAATGTATTTGCAGGTATGCCCTGTCCCTCATAGCACCAATCATCAAAGGCTCCGGAATCATAATTGACCTGATCTTCTATGAATGTATCAAAAATAGAGATCGGATCATACCCCATTGTTTCCTTTGCCATCTGACCGATGGTTTTGAAGTTCTGTATATCCGTTTTCGCAGCAGTTGATGATTTTCTTGTTCCTGGCGGATACAGAATCATTCCTCCGCTAGTGTGGTTCGTTGCAACCGCCGCAATATTTGCATGGTTCAGTACAAAATCCACAACTGCTTTATTTTCTGCATTGCTTAATGGATATGGTCCGGCGCCTCCCTGACGTGGATCTGGGCACCAGCCAAATGGATAGTTGCGGTTGAAATCCAATCCCCAGAGAGCCTTTCCCTCTTCAGCATGCAGTGCATCGCAATTCTGTGCTGTTCCTTCAGAAAATATATTGTAATAAGTCCCTTCTGTATCATCCGGTTCTCTAGGCAATACAGATCCTGGATTCTCAGGATCTGTCTTCCATGCACCGAATGGACTCTTGATGCGCATCATGCGGATCACACCATCCTGATCGATATCCTGGGCTGCTATTCCACCCTCTTTCGGCTTGTAGGGTCTATTGACAGAGCGCAGTTCATAGGGAGTTGAAAGATATGTCTCAGCCCCATCCGGTGAGATGCGGGGAATAATATAGAATGTCTGCTTGTCAAGCAGCTGTGTTGCTTTGGAATCTGTTCCATAATTGCTTAACAGAAAGTCCATGGTATGCATAGCTGCCATGCTGC
>CALEMD010000256.1 GCA_937902945.1 uncultured Erysipelotrichaceae bacterium
CACATACGCTGATTTATATACCCACACTTATTGATGAAGAGCCTTTCTTTATTTGTCTACGCAACAGCATCACTGTGCGCAAATCGGCAGATATCGTTTTGTTTAGGCTAGCCGATTATCAATAGTGTGATACTATTAAAAAGGTGAAATATGGCACTGTTCGATAATATTCCAGGTCGCTTATTTACAGTATTAACGTCATCTAAAAAGGAACTGTATTTAGATGCACTTTTTGTGATAAGAGATGCTTTTAAACGTACAGAATTGATCATTTCCAGAGAAGAACTGATTTCAACACTGATGGATCAGTTTGAGGACTATTTTAACAATTCAGATTTCAGTGAAGAGGAACAGGAAGATGGATCGCTGAATGAGAATATGTCAGATTTATCTGCTAAAGTTCATATGCTGCTTAGACATCTGGTTAATACAGGATGGATTGAGGAAGAAACAGACAATAATTTCCAAAGAAATATTACTGTACCGGATTATTCTATTCAGATTATTAATCTTTTATATGATCTTTCAAATGCAAAGCCAGCTGAATATAATTCCTATGTATATTCTACATATGCCTCTTTAGAGAAGGCATCTGAGAACAAAGACTATTTATTTGAGGCATTGAATTCTGCATATACGTATACCTCAAAACTTGTAGAAGAACTGAAAATACTATTTCAGAATATAAAGCATTATGAATCAATGGCTTTTAAGAATGTTCAGGTTAATTCACTTATTACATCTTATTTTGATGAGTATAAAGAAAAGGTCCTTGATACGATTTATTATCCGCTGAAGACAATTGATTCTGTACCGAGGTTTAAAGTATCTATTATACGTATTCTAAATGAATGGTATGCGGATGAATCTCTGATTGCACAAATCGTAAAACAGGGGATTCAAAGAAAAATATTTACAGATGAAGAACAGGGCAATGAACAAACACAGATCATGATCAATGAGATCATCAGTACCTATGAGAGTATTGAGGATATGATTGCTCAAATTGATCAAAAGCATAGTGATTATACACGCGTTTCTACTGAGAAAATCAGATATATGATAAACAATGATATGTCCATCAAAGGGAAAATCATTGATCTTTTAAAACGCTCAAATGAAGAGAATGTTATAGGATATATGTCAGACGGAATTGAAGCTTATAAGTATATGACAGCTGACAGAGATTCTATGTATCGCAGGACAGAAAGAACAGTGCGGCATGAGGGAATACCGATAGCAGTAGAAGATACGATGAATAAAAATGATGATTCCTTCCTGCAGATCCTGCGCAATCAGTATAGTGACAAGAAAATCGATACATATGTTCATCAGATGTTTCATGACTCTGACGCTGTATCCACTGAGGAAGCACCAATGAACAGTTCGGAGGACTTCGTACTGTTCATGTTAAGTACAATGAGAGCATATGAGAAGTCAGCAGATTATACAATTACCTTTAAAGAGGGTTATTGCACCAGCAATGGATATAAACTGCCAATCGCTGTATTCAGGAGGAAGAACAATGTTTAGTGAAGAATTTGAAAAGCTGAATTCTGCGGAAAAAGATTCTTTTAGAGAAGTGATTCAATTCTTTTTAGTGCATACATATATCGTTGAGACCGAATATGACTTTATCGATAATATGAAAAGAACGAATAAGATGTATCTATTTGCACAAAGACATCTGGAACTGCTTCAGGAATACTTTGATATTGCTGGCTTCACAATTGAAAGCAATCCAACATATGGTGTATTTGCATTGCATAATCTTTTGGATACGAATCGCTTTCATTTTGATCCAATGACGACAAAGATCATATTTGTTTTAAGACTGATATATGATGAAAAAAGATCTCAGGTAACACTATCTTCAAATGTCTTCGTTACCGTATCTGAAATTGTCCAAAAATTGATAACACTGTCAGCAATTTCCAAAAAGATTCCGCAGAATGTTCTGCGAGATTCCTTCAGACAGATTGCTAATTTTCAGATCATTCAGAAACAATCAGGAAATTGGTATGATCCGGATACCAGATTCTTAATCCTGCCGAGCATTCTATTTATTGTTACGAATGATCAAGTGACGAATATTCAGAAACTAGCAGATTCTGACAGCCAGAGCAGTGATGAAGTGGAGGATGACAATCATGAAGAAACTGACACGTCTTCTTTTGATCCATTGGTTTAATTTTGATCATGAAATCATAGACTTTGACACAGTTAACTTTTTGACCGGTAAGAATGGCACGGGAAAATCTGTAATTATTGATGCATTGCAGGTCGTTCTTATGGGTGAAACGAAGTCAACGATCTTTAATAAGGCGGCGAATAAAGACTCTCACCGCAATCTGCAGTCCTATCTTTATGGTGAACTGGGCGATGACGGCGATTCATCCTATAGATATATAAGAAGCGGACAAACATTTACATCTTATATAGCAGCAGAATTCTTTGATACGGTTAGAAACAAGTATTTCACAGATATCTTTGTCGCTGACTGCTATACTGACAATTCTGAACCATTTAAGAAATGGGTGATTTTGAATGAACCTATCCCAGACGAACATTTTATAGATCCAGTACGAAAGAGCTCATATAGCTTTAATCAATTAAGAGGATACCTAAAGAATACCTATGGTCAGAACTCTTTTCAGGTATACGACACAAACAATGCATATCAGCAGGCAATTTTAGGGAAATATGGTCAGGTAAAAAAGAAATATTTAACATTGCTGAAGAATGCTGTACCATTTAATCCTGTTTATGATATTACGGCATTTATTACAGATAGTATCTGTGATGTAAAAGAAAAGATTGATCTGGATGAAATGCAGTCGGATATTCGGCAGTATCAGAGTCTTGAACAGGAAGTAGCAAGAATCAATGACAGAATTGAAAAGCTGCAGAATATACAAAAAGCATCTGATGCATGCGCTAACTTGAAAAGAAAAAGAATTGAACAGCAGTATATCGTAGATCGAGCTGATCTGCAGGAAAATGAGGATAAAAAAGAGGCTCTCTTAACCAGACAAAAAGAATGCGCAGAAGAAATTGAAACGCTGAATAGTGAACTTAAGAGCAATTTAGAAAATAAGAAGATTGCTGAAAATAAGAAAAGAGAATTAGAGAACAAACGTGCCACTTCAGATATTGGCAAAATGCAGGATTCATTGCAAGCTGAAATTGCACGACTGGATGAACAAATACAAAATCTCACGGAAACAGAAGTGAGAGCTTTTAAACGATTGAATAGTTCTGGCAATGAATGGCTTGATATCATACAGTCATTAATAACTCTGGGCTTTCATACAGAAGACAATGAAATTGCTATGGCAAGGCAGATAGCTGAAACAAATGTTAATAACATAAAGAAACTTGATTTTGATAACCTATATATTCTTGGTGATCTAAAGCAAAGAATCACGGAAGAAAAGATACGCCTTTCAGCTGAAAAAGAAGCTGCTCAAAAGGATTTGGCAGCCAAAGAAAAACAAATTTTAGATCTCAGAAAGGGAATCAAACCATATCCTGAAACTGTAAATGCACTAAGCAGACTTATAGAACGTGAACTGCTGAATGAGAAGAATGTTATTGTTAAGGTTTCTATACTTGCGGATTGCCTTGAAATCAAGGATCAATCCTGGCGTAATGCAATTGAGGGATATTTGGATTATCAAAAATTCTATTTGCTGGTACCGCAGGAATACTATAACGACGCACTTCATATCTATGAAAATGCAAAGAAGGAATTAAATCTGTACAATGTCGGGCTGATCGATATTGCTAAACTCAGAGAAAATTATCATGAGAATATCAAGAAGAATTCATTAGCAGAAGAGATTGAGTCAGATAATGAAGATGCTTTATTGTACGCTGATTATCTTCTTCAAGATGTGATCAAATGTGACTCGGTTGATGAATTAAATCAGTATAAGATCGGTATTACAAAGACTTGCATGCTGTATAAGAACTATGTTAGCCGGAAATTGAGCCCAAAGAGATATGCAAATCCGTTTATTGGAAGAAGATCTATGGAACAGCTGCTTGAGAATCTGAAGAAAGAAGCTGATATCGAAAGAAAAGAAATTGAAAAATGCCAGAGTAGCATCAATCAATACTCTAGGACAGATAAAATAGAAGCAATTAACAGCAATGAGTCTCTGCGAATCAAAGATGATACTTCAAAACATAGCACAATCGTTCAGAAACAATCTCGTCGTGACGAAGCAGAGAAAGAATTAGCTGGATTGAATTTGACATTTATTTTGGAATTGGATAAACAGATTGCTGAACTTGAAACGCAATGCAGTCAAAGTACAAATAAAATAAGTACACTGGAAAGAACGATTGGCAGCAAAGAACAAGAAAAGAGCATTATTAACGATGAGTCGCTGCCAGATGTTATGCAGATCATTGCAGAGAAACAAAAAAATCTGCAGGCTACGTATCATGAAGAATGGATCCAGGAGATTGGTGAGCAAAAATATTTAGAGGCATATAAAGCTGAACGATCATTATCGTTGAAAGTAAGCTATCAGAGAACTTTAGAAGCTTCTAAAACAACTTTGGATAATACTGAAAAGGAAAGAAATAGACTGCGTCAGAACTATGTTACAAAATATAAACTGTCATTCGCTGTTGATGGAGATGATAATCAGGAATATGAAAAAGATATGTCAAATCTTCAGACAATTGCACTACCTGATTATCTAACCAAAATCACGGATGCAAAAGAAAAATCATTCCGAAAATTCAGAGATGATTTTATTGCAAAGCTAAAATCAAATATAGAAACTGTAAAAGGACAGATCGATGAATTGAATTCAGCATTGCGTGCATTCCGTTTTGGAACAGATCGCTACCGGTTTACGGTAAGCCCTAGAAGCGAATATGAAAGCTATTATAAAATGATCATGGACGATATGCTGATGCAGGAAGGGTACAATCTGATGTCAGATTCATTTAATGATCGGTATAGTACTTTGATTCAGGAAATGTTTGATAAATTAACACAAAATGAAACATATGATTCATCTGATAAAAAGAAGAATGATAAGAAGCAATTAGATCTTACCGATTATCGTACATACTTGACCTTTGATATGATTGTTACTGGATCTGATGGACAGGATCAGCGTCTTTCTAAAACGATGTCAAAAAAGTCTGGCGGAGAAACACAGATTCCATTTTACATTTCTTTGTTAGCATCCATAGCTCAGGTCTGCAACGTAAAGTATAAATCCAGAAATAATACGATCCGTATGATCATGATGGATGAAGCATTTTCAAAAATGGATGGTGAAAGAATCCGGGAATGCATCCCATTGCTCAGAAAATTTGAGCTTCAGGCAATATTCTCTGCACCACCGGAAAAAGCAGGTGATATAGCAACTTTAGTTGATCGTAACATTGCTGTCATTAAAGATAGCAATAACCACTCTTTTACAAAGTGCTATGATCCAAAACAAGTTAACGAAGAATTATCAGAAGAGGAAGATTCATGAACTACCAGGATTATATTCTCAATGAATTTATTGATAAGTATGAAAGAGGCGCTGACTATCGTAAAGGAAATACAAACTGCAGGGTTCTTTTGAATATGGATATGTTTGCGGATCTTCAGAATCGAATGGAAAATACTTCTGAGAAAGAAGCCTTCTTCCAGGTGCTGAGCAATCTTGAAAAAAAGAATATCATCGAGATTGTCTGGGCAAAATATGAAGTTGGAAATCGGATTGATAAATTATATCTAAAAGATATAAATGCAGCCTACAGATTGCTGAAAAGACAACCAAAACAGAATGCCGTCGACCAATTCAATCAGCTGTTAAAAAAGTACATTTCAGCTATGACGAAAAGCACGCCGCTTCGTGCATACTTGGAAGAAGTAAACAAAAACAGCGAAGCAAAGAGAAAGATCCCTGTAGGCTTTGATGATGATTTGGAACTAGATGGAAAAATACTTAAGTTCTTTGTACTGATCAATGGCAATACGCAAGAACAAATGGAAAGAGTATTATCTGTTTCTTTATACAAAGACAGCAAATGTTTTGAAAGAACTGTTAAAGCAAAGGCTTTGATCATTCTGCGGCAGCTGCAGCAAAAACAAAATGAAGAAAAAATCGAAGATGCAGATCTGCTGCAGCTATATGGTGTGACACGCTGGCCTGAAATCATGGAGTTTTGCGGAAATCTATGCGTAACCATGGATGACGAAAAGCAAATAATCTACCAAGATCAGATCTATGGCAGTTATGTTAATTCGGAAATGATTGCACATATGAAAAGAGCTGATGTATCCTCGATTGATCAGATTATGTTCATAGAAAATAAGGCTAATTATGTATGGTATATTTCGAACAAAAAAAAGCATGATGAATTGGTGATATACCATGGCGGTGTGTATAGTCCATCAAAAGGAAAATGGTTCCAATTGATCAAAGATGGATTAAAGAAGAATACGGCTGTTTATCATTGGTCAGATATAGATGCTGGCGGGTTCCGTATTTTCACTAGACTGAATAACAACATCTTTGAAGAAGCAAAACCGTATTGTATGGATGTTGATACATTGATGGCAAATAAATCAAAATGCATTCCTCTTGGATCTGAACATTACAAGAAAATACTTCAGCGAATGGCAGCAGAAGATAAGTATGCAAGCTTCAGAGACACAATTCAGTATATGCTTAAAAATGACGTAAAACTTGAGCAGGAAAACCTAATAGATAAAATATAAGAGGCTTCATCAGGAAGAATGGGTTAATTTCATAGCTTTGTAGGGA
>CALEMD010000257.1 GCA_937902945.1 uncultured Erysipelotrichaceae bacterium
CCTTTCAATATTCAGGTCCATGGGATTCATCCTGAAGATGTGAAGTACGCTCCTGGTTTTACTGAAGTGTATCCTTCATTGCTTGCACATCTTTCAGACAGTCTTGTCACTGCCCATAATGCGGGCTTTGATATGGGATGCTTAGCAGCAGCGTGCCGCTATTATAATCTGGAAGTTCCTGAACTGCATTATTTTGATACGCTGCAGCTGAGCCGCAGGGTATTTCCAAGCATGCCCCATCATCGGCTCAATGATATGTGCAGCCAGCTGAATATTGAACTTGATCATCATAATGCAGGCAGTGATGCCCATGGCTGTCTGATGATTGCAGTAGAGATTATGAATCTGACTGGGATATATGATATTCAGGAATTGCTGAAAGAATGCCATACGCGCATATACAGAATGCGCTGAAAGGGGAAACGGATATGCTGAAGTGCAGACAATGCAGAGTATGCGATGGAGTTGCGTGCAGAGGTGAAATACCAGGAGTCGGAGGAATTGGAACCGGCAGCAGTTTTACTGCGAATGTGCAGGCGATGCAGAAGGTGAAGCTGAATTTGGATGTGATTGCGGACAATGCAGAAATGGATACTTCCTGTACATTGTTTGGCATTGATCTATCGATGCCTGTATTTGCGGCACCGATTGCCGGAATCCGCAATAACTATGGAGCGGATATGGATGATGATGCATATACAGCCGCAATGCTCGATGCCTGTCAGACGCTGGGCATCCGCGGTTTCACAGGGGATGGCATTGACGCCGATAAGCTGTTTGCGGTATCAGCGAAGATGATTGATGCCCATCAGGGACATGGAGCTGTTACCATCAAGCCATGGGTGCGCTCAGGCATTGATGAAAGAGTACAGATACTGTCATCTTTGAATTATGAACTTGCGGCAATGGATATAGATGCGGCCGGACTGCCTCTGTTAAGAGCTGGGAAGACACCGGTAGAAACAAAGAACATAGAGAAGCTCAGCTATGTGAAGGAAAAGCTTCATAAGCCATTTATTGTGAAAGGAATCATGACTGTGCATGCGGCCCTTGCGGCAGTGCAGGCTGGGGCAGATGGCATCGTTGTATCCAATCACGGCGGCCGTGTTCTTGATGGCACACTGGGAACGCTGGATGTTCTGCCGGAAATTGTCAAAGCAGTGAAAGGAAAGATAACCATATTGATTGATGGCGGCATCCGCAGCGGTACAGACATATTCAGATGCCTTGCGATAGGTGCTGATGGAGTGCTGATCGGCAGACCATTTGCATTATCAGCGGTGAATGGCGGCAGTGAAGGACTGATTCAGACAGCAGAGAAGTATCGCGGCGAACTGAAACAGGCAATGCGGATGACCGGCTGCCACACATTGAAGGACATCACAGGTGACAAGGTAAGAATGGTATAATGAAAACAGTTTCACAGAATGATAATGTTTACATATCTTTTGACATGTCTTATAATAAGCGAGTCAGTATGAGGAAGTTAAAATGAACGAATATGAAAACAATGCGTATTTCTGGCAGAAAGTAGATACTTTGTTTATCTCAAGCAAACTGTCAATCAGCCGCAGAAAAGGGGAAACGCATCCCCTGTATCACAATCTGCAGTATCCAGTCGACTATGGGCATCTTGATGATACCAATGGCAAGGATGAGACTGGAGATGGTATTTCTGTATACTGCGGCACACAGCCGCGCAGTGTCACCGCACTGATTATTGCCGCTGACATTCTTAAGAAGGATCTGGATGTAAAGATCCTGGTAGGCTGTTCAGAAGAGGAAGTTTCTCTTGTGCTGCGCTTTCTGAATCAGACCGATTACCAGAAAACAGTTCTGATCCGCAGAGGGAATGACATTCCTTCCTGGGGCGTGACCGATAACTGAGAGAAGACCTTCGGGTCTTTTTTTCTTTTGCATCAGAAAAGAAAAAGCAGGCTAGGCCTGCTTGATAATAGAGAATGCACGGATGAATTTCGGTTTCAGATAGCGATAAGGACGGCTCTCAACTTCAATGGAAGCACAGTACTTATCCGCAAGCTGCACAATCATTCCTTCTTTTGTATCAGGATGAGCAGCGGAACTTGGCCACATATGATGCAGAATGCAGTCACGCATAACTGGATTCACATCGACATACTTTTCAGCATTGCTTAAGGCAACCATTGGATGCACTTCACAATGCCGTCCTTGAATCGGCTGTTCTTTATTGCGCCAGTCGTACAGGAAAAAGTCATGAAGCAGAGCACCGCGGGTGGCACTGACATAGTCAAGATTTGCCATTCTGCTCCAGCGGTATGTATACCAGGCCACATTCAGACTGTGCTGGTATCTTGATATACAGTGATGACGATAGTTCTTCAGTTTCTGATAAGCAGGAATAGCAACGATATCCGCAGCTATCTCTACAAATTCCAGTACATATGCATCATCACAGTCAGTGAAATCTCTTTTTGATCCGCAGATACTTGTCATAGTTTCTCCTAAACAGAAGCATAATACTCTTTTCGTCATTCTCAAGCAAGAGATTACACAGAACTTTCATCTTGCGTATATTACTGTACGGAATCCATGATGGTCTTCATGGTCAATGCGAGTCCGTCAATCTTTCTGACCGGCAGTGAACAGATGGCAACTCGAATTCCATTCTTTACTTTGACTGCATAGATGTGATTCTTCAGGAACGCTTCATGAACTCTGTCACGTCTGTCTTTGTCTTCTATCTTCAGAGTAACGAAGAAACCTTCTTTGTATGGATAGAAAGGAAGACCGCATGCTTTTGCCTGCAGGATGAAGAGATCGCTTCTTTCTTTCATCAGATCTATATACGTCTGCTTTTCCTGCATGAAGGCATCTCTGTTCTTGGAAGTGACCCAGACAAAGTTTGCCATGGCAGCATTTGGAATATTGGACCAGGTAGCCCGGGCGGCTTTCTCAAATACGATTTCAGCTTCTCTGACAGATTCTTCTTTCTGCGCCTGGATAACCGCTGCTCCGCAGCGCAGACCATAGGAAGTCAGTGTCTTTGAACAGCTGAAGGCAGTAATGATCATGACATTGTCAGAGATATGATTGAATTCATTCATATAGTCTCTGACGTGATTGAGGTCATAGGAGTAGTCAATATAGGCAATATCATCAATGAGGATGACAGGCATGCGCTTAGAGCATTCATTCAGAAAGGCAATGAGTTCTTTCCATTCTGCAATGGTCATGCTGTAGCCGGTAGGGTTGTGACATGGATCATTGACTACAAGAACAATGCGATCCTGTTTCTCCATGACTTTCAGCACAGTTTCCTTAATGGAGGACATGTTCAGATGATCGCCATCAAACATCGTATAGAATGCAGTCTCGATATTATTCTCAGAAGCCATCAGATTATAGCTGCCCCAGGCAATATTCGGCAGAATGACGGTCTGATTGACATCAAGAAATACACGGAGGGCAGTGCTGTCTGCACCGCTTCCGCCAGGAGTTGCGATGACGCTGTGGGCAAGGTGCAGATCGGTATTCTGTGTCACCCAGTTCCATACAGCTTCCCTGTAGTCAGGATTGCCGCTGAAGCTTGCGGCATAGGCTGCCTTGGTTTTATCGTCAATGGCGTCATAATGGGCAAAGACATTTCTGTAGGCTGTCAGCTGTTCCTGCTCATCGCATAAAGAACCGATGGTGGCATCAATGACGTGCTCCGCTCCATTCTCTGCTCGATCCTTCTTTGCCAGGTTAACTACTGAGAAAACGGTGTCTTCAATCGGGGTGAGGTCTGCATTTTTTCTTGTGAATGTCATAGTCTTTCTTCTCCTTCAAACAGATATGTTCCAATCCGTACCATATTGCTTCCGCATGTCAGTGCCAGCGGATAATCCGAACTCATAACCATGGACAG
>CALEMD010000258.1 GCA_937902945.1 uncultured Erysipelotrichaceae bacterium
CGCTTAGGAGGCAAACGCTCTATCCAGCTGAGCTACGGGGACACAAAGCAGTGTTATTATAACAAACATTTTGACGAATACTATGTTATGACATATCATTAGCACAGAAAACATAGGGAAAATACATGAAAAATATCAAGAATTGGATCATTATTGTATGCTTGTTAGGAGCTGCGGTATTAATTCTGTTTACAAACACATCTTGGCTGAATAAAGCAATTGTAATTGCCGCTGCGTTATTCGGTTCAGCTATCTTATTGGCGAATATGAAGAAATGAAGAGCAATCCTGATTCTCTTCTTTCTTTTTCTCCTGAAGGAAAAAACGAAGTGCCTGGTTGACTAAAGTGTTCAAAGAAAGATTATGGCTGAGGGCATACTCAGAAGCTTGCTTATGGATGCAGGGAGATACGCGGACATTGAAGCTCCCTTTAAAAGGATGCTCCGGTTCGATCTTCTTTGCATGACATTCATCTAAATAGGCATCAATGGTCTGCTGAAAGGCAGCAATCAATTCATCTACGGAAGATCCTGAGCAAATCAAAGATACTTTAGTACCGATGACCTTTGCACACAGTTCTCTTTTCTTATCTTCAAATTCAACAATACCTGAATACTCTTTATATGTAATGATGTTTTTCATGAGCCGTCTCCTGCAAACAATAGTATAGCATATGGTATTCAAAATCTTAAAATAAATACAGATAAATTACCATATAGACAAATACTACTGAAAACTTGTTATGCAACTAAAAGCAGTTACTGTATTTTAGTTGCACTATTAAAGCATAAAGTTATAAAAACCGTGAATATATAGCGGATTTTCTAAATAAAATGTTAAAAAATGAAAATACTCAATTAGTAATAAACTGCTTGAAATCAGTATTCTGTCGGCCATAATACCTTATGTATCGGAAACATGCATGTACTGGGGAGTACAACATATTTATACCAATGACGGGTATAAAGGATTCACTGATGATTTACTATTTTTAGTATCTCATAAAGAACTAAGAAGACCCCAATCAGCATGTTGAGAAAGCGGACGGGGGTCTTTTTTATGAAGAATTTATTAACTAGAGCAGCAAAATTATTCGTGGCAGCTTTAATGATATTTACGCTGGCACCTACAAAGATTGTGGCGGAAGGTACAAGTGCTATTGCAATTAGCGATAAAAATGCTGCAGTTGAAGTTCATCTATATAAGGATGATAAGCAATCAACAGAGATCAGTGGCACAACAACGATAAGCCGGACAGATATAGTTCATGGTACCTTAGCGGTTGTTTTTAAGTCGAATAATCAACCAACTGCTGATAAGCTTTCTTATAGCTATGCTTTTCCAGATAACATCAAGGCAAATGATTTAGCATCAACACCTTTAATGAATGGAAGCGAGACAGCAGGAACATGGAATATTAAAGACAATGTTCTTACTTTCACATATGATTCAAAATGGATCGCAGCTGGTCATACAAGCAATATTAAAGCGAATTTTCATTTTGATTTTACAGCAGTAAATAACACAAGCATTGATTCTAAAAGCAGCGAAATTAAATTTGCCGGTGCATCAGCACCAATCACAATTCATTATGATGATGGTCATGTTACAGGCGGGAAAACATCACGAGTGAACAGTGATAATACGATAACTTTTACAATCAATATTACAGCTGATAAAGACTGTTCTTTAAATCTGACAGATACAATGGACAGCAATCTTGCATTTGTTGATGGGTCTTTCAAATTAGATGGAAATACAGTTCTGAATCCAACAATTGATGGTCAGACAATGACTTTATCTAAATATGCGCTTAAAACAGGTGAACACCAGATTACATATAACGCAACAGTCATTAATCCTTCTTTAGATACAAATAATGACGGAAATATTGATAATGTCGGCAATGATGCAAAATGGACATGGGATGCTGTTACCACACCGCAGGATGCACCAGTTTATCCGAATATCATATATAATAAAGTCACTAAGAAGGCAGTTTTGAACAGTTCAGACAATACAATCACATGGACAGTAACTGTAAATGACGGTGATATCAAAGCTGACATGAATGGATACGTATTCACGGATACTCTTCAGACACCGGATGATCAGAAATATACAGGAACATATTCAATTAAAGCTTCAGATAAGACAGTTCTTGTTGCAGCTGGAAAATTAGATGAGAATAAGAGCAGCTTTTCCTATACATTCCCTGCAGATGCAGGTAAGAAGACGTACATTATCACCTATAAGACAGTAATTACAACTAAAGATACTCTGGCTATTCAAAAGAATACAGCAGAAGGCAAACCAAGCGATGGTAAGGGCACACACTCTGCTGATGCAGAAGTAGGAACATATATTACAAAGGAAGTAACAGATCAGTCTCAAGCAAACAATACCGGTGTTGTATCATGGAAGAGCACGGCAAAGCTTGAAGGTGCAGGAGATAGGTTCCAGGATTCGTTTAGCTGGAATGATCATATTTGGTTTACAGATGGAGAATCTCCAGTTGTTAAGTATGTTGACAGCAATAATTCAACTGTAACAATGGTAGATGGCTCTGATTATTCTATTACGTGGAAGTCTAGCAATGGAGAAGGGGCCAATAATACAAAACGCAAGGAGTTTGATATTACATTTAAAAACACTGAAAACGTCCGTAATGCCATTGCAAATAATCATGGCGAATATACTGTGGAATATACAAGTACCTGTGACAAAACAGCACAGGAATACAAAAATCATTCACAGATTTATAGCGATATAACACATGCAACTCATGATGCATATGCATCTTATTCACTTGTAAAGTCGAATAATATTTATAAAAACGGAAAAGTAAACTGGGACAGTACTAAAAATACTTGGAAAGCTGACTGGACAGTAACAGCTAATGCAGATGGTTATACATGCTATGGTAAAGAAGATCTTGAGGGCAAAGAAGTAACCTTTACAGATACTTTGCCAGCAGGCATTTCATATTTAGTAGGCAGTGCAAGCTATATGCTTAAGACCAGTTGGACTGATGAGCAAAATGCAGTGGGGCAAAAAGAACCAACAATTACTAAGAATGCGGATGGCACTACAGTACTGACTTTTGCGATTCCAACGGATAAAACAAAACCAATGACGGATCCAGAAGGGCATGTACATTCTTATCCACAGGTCATTTTGAAGTATTCAACACTTGTCGATGAAAAACTTGCTGTTGACGAAACTAAATCCTATACAAATACGGTTACTGGCAAAACAGATAAGATTGATTTTGGCTCTGCAAGCGGAAATGTTGCGGTAAAGAATACTGTTCTTGGAAAAAGTGGTGTTTTAAACAAGGGTACAGCTTTAGTAGATTACAAAATTACGGTCAATGAACATGCATTGGATCTGCTTCCAGATAGTGATACGGTTACACTTGTTGATATTTTGGATTATCGTACATATCTTGCAAATGGAACATTGAAAATTATTGATCATACGGGTAAGAATATTACGGAACAATGTAAAGCGAAGCCTGAGACGGTAACTGATGCAGCGGGACATAGTACATCAAAACTTACAATTGAAATTCCAGATTCTGAATTTGTGACTGTAACATACAGTACAGGACTTTCAGCTGCCGTTGGAACTACATTGCCGAATGTAACTAATCATGCCGAATTATCTGGTATTACAAAATCAGGTTCAAATACTAATCAATCTTACACAGTAATAAATGCTGCTGGATCTACTGAGGGAACAGCAGGCAGTGTTACTATTGAAAAAGCGGATAGCGACGTTACGAAAAAAACAGTTCTTTCTGGAGCGAAATTTGAATTGTATCGGGTAAATAATCTCGACAGCTTGACAAATACTTCTAAAGAAGAAGAACTTAAAGCTGATCTGGCAGGTACCGTGGTAACAGCCGAAGATGGCACGGCTAAATTTCATGATACTGATTTAGCTGAAGATGCACAAACAGATCTTAAGCTGGATACTTTATATTATTTTGTTGAGATAAAGGCCCCTACTGGCTATGCAATTGATAATAAAGGCAAGACTTATTTTATGCTTGCAGGTACAGATACAGATGCATATAACGCAGTAAAAGAGAAAGCAAATGCAATCTTAGGATCAACTGGTCTTAGCTTAAATAGTAATTTACAGTATAACGTGTACGATACGAAGATTGAGACAACGAGCGTACCAGTGAAGAAGGTATGGTCTGATAACAACAACCAGGATGGCAAACGTGATGCAGTTACATTCCAGCTTTATGCGAATGGAGAAAAGTGCGGTAAAGAAGTAACATTGGATTCAAAAAATGCGACAACAGAAGACGCCAATGTATGGGAATATACATTCAAGGATCTTCCAGTCTACGCCAATGGAGCAGCAATCAAGTATACTGTGCAGGAAACAAGCGGTCCTGAAGGCTACACAGCAGATAAAGACAATACTGATCTGACAGTCACGAACACACATACAACTGAGACAACGAGCGTACCAGTGAAGAAGGTATGGTCTGATAACAACAACCAGGATGGCAAACGTGATGCAGTTACATTCCAGCTTTATGCGAATGGAGAAAAGTGCGGTAAAGAAGTAACATTGGATTCAAAAAATGCGACAACAGAAGACGCCAATGTATGGGAATATACATTCAAGGATCTTCCAGTCTACGCCAATGGAGCAGCAATCAAGTATACTGTGCAGGAAACAAGCGGTCCTGAAGGCTACACAGCAGATAAAGACAATACTGATCTGACAGTTACGAACACACATACACCTGAAGTTACTAAGATTACTGTGAATAAATCTTGGTCTGACAGTGATAATACTGAAGGTTTCCGCCCGAATTATGTAGTTCTGCAACTGCAAAAGACAATTGATGGTAAAAAACCTGTAGATGTTGAAAATATGTATGCAACATTGACTGAAGCAGATAGCTGGTCTCATACATTTGAAAAGCTTCCTGTATATGAAGGTGGTAAGAAAATCATATACAGTGTCAGAGAAATAAATACTGATGATCATTACAAAGCAACTGCTGAAGGTCTTACAGTAACTAACTCAAGAGATGTTGAAAAGATCGACATCTCTGGCACAAAGACTTGGGAAGATGCTGGCAATAAAGATGCAAGACCTGCTTCAATTACAGTAGACTTGTACAATGGCATTGATGCTAAACCAATTAAAAAACAAACAGTTAAGGTTGATGAAAATGGTGAATGGAAGTATTCGTTTACTGGTCTGCAGAAGTATTCTGCAGGTAAGGAAATTATTTATTCTGTAAATGAAGAAAATGTTGAAAACTATTCGACCGTTATCAACGGCAAGGACATAACTAATACTTATACACCTGGCGAAACATCTGTCAGTGTTACTAAAGCATGGGTCGATGAAAACAATACTAACAGTACAAGACCTGATAGTATTGAAGTACAGCTTTATGCAGATGGAGAAGCCTCTGGCGATAAGGTAAAATTAACTGCAGAAAATGCTTGGAGCTATACATGGTCCAAGATTGACCGGAAGCATAATGGGAAAGATGTTTTATATACTGTCAAGGAAGTAAATGTTCCGGCAGGATATATTACTGGTGATGTTACAGGCAGTCAGTCGGCAGGATATGTTATTACTAATACAAGAACGACTGGCAATCTAGTGATCAAGAAGAGCTTTGACGGTGACAATATCACAGATAAAGATAAAGCAAATCTGAACTTTGAAGTCAAGGGGCCAAATTATGATGAAGTGTTTAATTATGGTACTGCATTCACAGATGGCATCTTGAAATTGTCGAATCTTGCTGCTGGAGAATATACAGTAACCGAGAAGAATCCGGAAATTGCTGGATATGATGTTACGGTAGCGGCAACTGTCAATAATGACAGCGAAGGATCAACAGCAACTGTTGTTGCCAATACGACACAGCAGATCGATATCAAGGACAGCTATGCTAAACTCGGCAATCTAGTAATTAAAAAGACTTTCGATGGCGACAGCATTACAGATGAAGATAAAGAAAATCTAAAGTTTGAAATTGTGAAACCAGATGGAACAAAAGAGACTGTCGGTCTTGATAAGTTCACAAAGGATAAAACAGGTGCTTATACATACACAATGGATCAGGTTGCGGACGGCAAGTATACTGTTCATGAAACAAACCCTGAGATCAAGGGATATGATGTAACTGTTACAACAACAGTAGATGGCAAGACGAGTGATACTGCTACAGTTGCTACAAAGGCAACTTCAACAGTAGAGATCAAGGATTCTTATACAAAGCGTCCTACGACTCCGATCACACCGGATACCCCAACACCTACTCCTTCTGCACCGACAACACCAGCACCAGAGAGACCTACAACACCAACAACGACAGATCGTCCGCATACACCGAATAC
>CALEMD010000259.1 GCA_937902945.1 uncultured Erysipelotrichaceae bacterium
ATGTCAGCTACGTTGTCAGTTGTAACCTTTACATAGTCAACCCAGTAGTAAGCGTCGAGCTTCTCGCCGTTTACTGCTTTAACTGCGCAGTCAACTGCTGTATGAGCCTGGTTGAGGTGGTCATTGAATACTGTTCCTGTCATTGTTCCATCAGCGATCATTGACAAAGCATCAGTCAATGCATCAACACCTAACAGATAGATGTCTTTGCCTACTGTACGGCCAGCAGCTGTGATAGCCTGTGCTGCACCTAAAGCCATAGCATCGTTGTTGCAGAAGATAACTTCAACTTTGTCACCGAACTTAGTCAGGTCATTGGCAGCAATTTCCTGTCCCTTAGCCTGATCCCAGTCGCCTCTCTGCATATCAAGCTGTTCTGTCTTAAGACCAGAAACTTCTTCATACTGAGAGATTGAGAATTCTGTACGATACTGAGCATCAACATTCTCCGGGTCGCCCTGAATCATGACATACTGCAGAGTTCCGTCACCGTTCAGATCGCCCTTGTCAGCCAGATCTGCAACGATTTCGCCCTGGAATTTGCCAGACTGTCTAGCATCTGCACCTACATAAGTGTACATGCCCTGATAATCTGTTCCGTCATATGCTTTCATGTCTTCTTCACTTGGTTCACGGTTGATGATCAGAACATCATAGTCCTGAGCGATGAAGTTGTCGATCTGGTTTGTCTGTTCAGCCTGATCGCCCTTGCCATCCTGAATTGTAACATTATAAGTATTGCCATCCTTCAATGTTCCAAAATAATTTTCGATCTCGTTGCGGTACAGAGTCATGAAGTTATCATCGAACTTATAGATGGAAACACCGACTTTAACTTCTTTTCCTGTAGCTGCTTCTGTTGTAGCCTCTGCTGGAGCTGTTGTAGTAGTTGTAGCTGTTGATGTGGAGCTGCAGCCTGTCAATAACATTGCACTGACTGCCAATAATGATAAGAACTTTTTCATTTTTCCTCCCATACACACCTTTCTGTGTATACGCTTACATTTTAGGCTAGGGGGTACCCAGTGTCAACCAACTAAAACTATTGGTATTCCATGAAATATGTATTATTCTTGTTGCATAGTGAGGTGCTTTTATGATAACGCTGCAGAATATCGCAGACAGAACCGGCTACTCCATATCCCTTATCTCGCGGGTTCTGAATGGCGATCCCAACCTGAATATCCCCTCTTCAACAAAGGACAGAATCATTTCTGTATCGCAGGAACTTGGCTATGCAAGACGTCCTTTCAAGCGCAAGCATCACTATCATCGCAGCAAAATCGTCATTGTTCATTGGTATACCGCTGCTAAAGAAATGGCTGACCCGTATTACGTATCCATCCGTATTGGAGCGGAAGATTACCTTCTCGCAAAAAACTGTGAAATCATCCGCATCTATCAGGATCAGATGAATATCGATATTCTGCTCAAAGACATAGATGACATTGATGGAATCATCGGCATTGGAAAATTCTCTTATTCAGAGATCAATCATCTGCGCAAATACAGTGACAACATTATCTTTGTTGATATGTATACGAAGGAGCTTTTCGTAAACTGCATCCGTGTTGACTTTGATGACGCTCTGCATAAATCCATTGATTATTTATCCCAGTGCGGGCATACAACGGTTGGCTACCTTGGCGGAGTTGAGCATACATCAGATGGCATTGAATATCCGAATCTGCGCCTTGAGGCTTTCAAGAAATACTGTCAGGCATACAAAATCCAATATGAAAACTGGATCTTCCTTGAAGACTTTACTCCGGATTCCGGCTATGCAATGATTCAGCAGCTTCTGAAGATGAGAAAGCTGCCAAGTGCATTGTTCTGTGCCAGCGATCAGATTGCGTTAGGTGCACTTACCTGTCTGCATGAACACGGCGTCAAAGTACCGGAAGAAATATCACTTATCGGTTTCAATAATGACAATGCCAGTACCTTCTCTTCACCCGCTCTTACAACAATCAATGCCCACACATTCTCCATGGGCTTTCTTGCGGCCACATTTGTCACCGATGTATTCCCTGCCCGCCGTCTGAACCCAATCTGCATCATTCAGTCTACGGATCTCATTATCCGCGGCACTGTTCTGAAGAAGCAGTAAAAAAGCAGCCGAAGCCGCTTATCGAACTATACGATCTGATATCCGCCGACCGGTCTTATCGACAGTACGAAGCAGGCATCCTCACCATAGACGCTGCAAAGCGTCTTTTTATATGCATCCAGAAGATCGTGCGGGACAAATGCCTGTATGGTTCCTGCTAAGCCTCCGCCGTGGACTCTCCATGCCCCTCTGCCTTTCAGTATCTGTTCTGAAAGAGCCAATGCCAGTGATAGATTCTGTGTCTTGTAATCTTTTGGTAGATAGACATTCTGCAGATACATATAGGAAGAATATCCAGAGGCAATGATTGTCTTCTTAAACGTTTCAATATCATCTTTCTTCAAGGCACTGACGGCTGCATCAACACGCTCTACTTCATTGAAATAATGTATGGCTCTGAGCATGGCTCTGTCTGAGCACTGTTCGCGTATCTTCTTCAGATTCTGCATGAACTCTTCCATGGTGCATTGCGAAAGCACCTCTTTGCCAAGAGCATGAGCTACTTCTTTCATTTCTTTTGGCATCAGTCCGTATTCATCAGAAAGATCTGCGTGATCTCCCTTCGTGTTGACCAATACGACATTCAATCCGCTGTTCGCAAAATCAAAGTGAATCTTTTCTACTTTCGGATTTTCTCTGTCCTTGAAATCAATTGTTATGAATCCGCCCAGGGAACAAGCCATCTGGTCCAGCAGACCGCAGGGTTTCATGAAATATGCATTCTCAGCATACTGCCCGATCTTTGCGATTTCGATTGGGTCTATCTTCCCGTCGTTGTACAGATCAGACAGTATTGTTCCAATCAGCACCTCAAATGCAGCAGAAGATGATATGCCGGATCCGGGAAGCACTTCTGAATCACTCAGTGCCCGGAAGCCGCCCGTCTTATAGCCGCGGGAGGCGAATGCTGCCAATGTTCCGCGGATCAATGCTTCTGATGTAAACTTCTCTTCCGGATGAATATTGAGATCATCTATCTTTACCGGCGCAACCTTGAAGCCTTCAGAAATATACTCCACTTCATCACTGCACTTAACAGCAACTGCAGATATATCCATATTCACCGAAGCCGCAAGAACCTTGCCAAGCTGATGATCAGTATGATTGCCGCATACTTCTGTGCGGCCTGGAGCTGTAATGATATACGCTTCCTGATCACCGAATGCACTCAGCGCTTTTTTCAGAAGTGCATCATATCTTTCTTTCTGTCCTGCAATATCTTTAGAGCAGGTAATATACCGCAGTTTCTCATCCAGCTCATTGCCAGCAAGAATTGTTCTGATCTCTGAGATCTTCATAATCTATTTTCTCCCCTTGAACGTATATGACGTCATATGACTGCATTTCTGATTTTTTCTGAGAATCGGTTTCTCTTGAGAATCATAGTTGATCGCATTCGGATAGTACTGTGTTTCAAAGCATACCGCCGAACGGGCTGGATAGATCATACCGCCTTTTCCGGCCTCGCGATTCAGAAAGTTTGCAGTATACAGATGAAAACCCGGAAGATCAGAAGAAACTGTCATCTCAAGATTTTCTGTTCTGTACTGCGCCATGACTCTGAAGCCTTCCCCGTCTGCAAGAAAATGATGATCATACCCATGTGCATTCTTCAGCTGCTCATGGTCCATTCCAATATCTCTGCCGATTGTCTTGAATTCTGTAAAATCAAATGGCGTTCCCTGCACCTCTTCTGTCTCATCCAGTGTCAGTCCATCTGCATCAACATGTGCATATCTAGAAGCATGCAGTTTCAGTTCATGGTTAAGAACACTGTCACTGTGATCAAGATTGAAGAAGCTGTGGTTGGTCACACTCAGCAGTGTATCCTGATCACTGATTCCGCTGAAGCTGAACTTCAATCCATCCTCAAGCAATTCATAGATCACTTCCAGATGCAGATTGCCAGGATACCCCTGATCATTATCCGGACTGATCAGAGTCATGATCAGTCTGTTTTCTTCTTCTTTGACTGCAAAGATTCTCTTATCAAATCCTTCAATTCCTCCATGCAGTGCATTTCCATTGTTGTTTATAGGTATCTGGTACGTATTTCCATTGAGAACAAAGCGTCCTTTTCCAATTCTGTTGCAGGTACGTCCAATGCACGCACCCATGTAAGGAACCTCATGTATGTAACCAGATACATCATCAAACCCTTCAACGACATCGACATTCTGCGGCTTATAAATCAAATAAACAAGAGTTGCTCCATAGTCTGTTACAGAGGCTTTGACTGTCTCGTTTTCTAATGTATAAAGATGGCAATCCTGTCCACTGTCTGTTCTGCCAAATTCCTTCATCTATGCCCCTTTCCGGTTTCTTTCGCTCCGTATACGTGCAGAAAGTAACCGCTTACTTCTTTCAAATCATAGCATAACTGTATTCTGTTACGTTCAATCTTCAACGAAAAGTGCAAACGAAAAAAGGACAGCAGAATTCAGCTATCCTTATATAGAGTAAAAACAGGTAAAAGTTTTTCAGTGTTTCATTTTTTCATCTGTTCCTTGATTTTCTGTATCACAATTCTATCTGCAGGAAGCCAATCTACACTGTCAAGTTCATCCGCTGACAGCCACCTTGCGTCCTCTGCTTCAAGCAGTGTAAGCTTTCCAGAAACAATGCTGCACCAATAGCACTGCATAGACAGATGAAAAGATGGATAATCATATTCAATGGTATCAATATAGTTTTCTACATGTATCTCTGTCTGCAGTTCTTCCTGAATCTCGCGGACCAGTGCCTGTTCCGGTGTCTCTAGAGGTTCAATCTTTCCGCCGGGAAACTCCCAGCCATCCTTGAAGTCTCCATATCCCCGCTGTACTGCAAACACTTTATTTCCGCGGCAGATCATAGCTGCCACTACCTGTATTGTTTTCATCATCGTATCTCCATCAGGATACTATACCATCAGCTTATTAGTCTTCTTCATGAACTTTGCAGGTATTGGTTTATCAAGTTTCCAGATGACATTCATCGGTCTGCTACCTGTATGACTGACATATTCTGCTTTGCCAAGATATGTAAAGGCTTCGGCGGTTCCAGAAATACGATCTATCTGATATTCACGCACAAACAGCAGAATACTGCTGCCATCAGCCGCATGATTGATATATCTTTTCCCTGTTTTAGAATCTTCAGGAGTTGTGCTCTGGCTCTGCCAGTGAAATAACGTATCGTTGATCGAATAATCACTGTACATAGTGGTTGGTGAATAGTCCTTATCTGCTTTATTCAATGTAACAAAGAATACGTCTGCCTTATGTTCAGGAAGCCATTTAACTCCCTCTCTAATGTTTCCAGGTTTCATATAATCCATAGCAACCAATATCTGATTTTTTGTATATGTACAATGCAGATCCAAAGGACAGTCAAATCCTACATCGACC
>CALEMD010000260.1 GCA_937902945.1 uncultured Erysipelotrichaceae bacterium
GAAATACTGAAAGAAGCACATCCTGATTTCATCGCCATAGTAATTAAAGGCGATGAAATCAGGATGTGCTTCTTTCAGTATTTCTGCATCTCCTTCTGCAAAATCCGGGTACCATCCTCTTTCTTTCATAAATACAGAAAGGGCTTCAGGGTATTCTCCTAGAACCACAGGATCAAGATACATGCGATTTCTCAGCTGATCATAATCCATAGCCGCAAGACTGTCTTCCGGACTGCTTGTCAGCGGATAGACACAGGTAATATTCGGTGCCGGCGCAATCCATGCATCACACATGCGATGGCAGGAAATCATAGCCTTAGCCTGTGCAATAAGCATATGATGATTTGCCTGGTAGCGTTCTTTGTCCGTTTTATAGCCGCCCATATTGAACATGATCATCATATTCTGCTCATTGATAGTCAGAAAATACTTAACTTTGTGTCCATATTCTCTGAAGCACACTTCACAGTATCTGACAAAATCATCAGCGCACTGACGGTTTATCCAACCGCCATACTTTTTCTGCAGTGCATCCGGCAGATCAAAATGATACAGAGTCACGACTGGCTGAATGCCGTATTTCAGACACTCATCGATTACCTCGTGATAATGGGCAATTCCAAGAAGATTCTCCTCACCATCACCATCTGGGATGATACGCGGCCAGGAAATTGAGAATCTGTATTCTTTAAATCCCATCTCCGCAAACAAAGCAATATCTTCGCGGAAATGATGATAATGGTCACTGGCTGTCTTCCAGTCGCTTGTACCCGGCATTACCGGTGCTGTGTCCTGTACAGATAATCCTTTTCCATCCTCTGCATAACCGCCTTCGCACTGATATGCACTCGTTGAAGCTCCCCATAGAAATTCCTTAGGGAATGGTGCTAGCTGTCTGTGATCCATAGAAATCCTCGCTTTCTTCAGTTATAAAGATTGGGGAAGAGTATAGCTCTTCCCCTGAATTGTATAACAGTTTATATATGATTGATTATTTTGCTTCGTTTGCTTCAGCTGCTTTTTCTGCCTGTTCTTTAGCATAGAGCTGTTTGTCATATGCTTTGAAGAACGGATAGTAGATCAATGTTGTAACTACGCACATTGCCAAGGCAAACACGAAGTTTCCGATATTCAGAGATCCCAGGAATTCTGCAACACCGATCGGCATAACAGATCCAACATTGATATATCCAGGAATGATCCAGCCAAGAGTATAAGCAAAGTGGCCCAAGATCATCGGAGCTACGATGCACAGAAGATAAGGAATAGCCATAATCGGATTATACATAACAGGATATCCGAATGTAATAGGTTCATTGATATTGAAGACGCCTGGAATAAGAGCAGCCTTTCCGACAGCCTTCAGCTGTTCGGATTTAGCCTTGAATGCACCTAGAATTGCCAGATCGATTGTATTTCCTGTACCGCCTGCACATGCAACCAGTCCAAACAGCAGAACTGGGTAATACTGCAATGCTGCAACACCGCCAGCCTGATATGCGGCTGCGTTAGTCTGAATAGCTGTCAGCAGGGATGGCATAATTGCTACATAAACCATCAATGTGCCATGGATTCCGAAGATCCACATAATGCCGCACAATAGACCAAGAACCAGCATGCCCCAGAAACCTGTCAGATAGCTCATTGGTGTAGAAATCAGACCGATGAATAAGCTGGAGAAGCCATATCCTGTTACTGCAACACTTCCAGCAGTTACAGCCAGCCATAGAACAACTGAGAAGAACAGAGGAATAATGGATGAGAATCAATCAGCGAGGAACGGCGGAACAACATCTGGCATCTTGATTACGATGTTATGCTTTACGCACATGTTGTAGATGCCTACAGTAACTAAGCCAACCAAGATTGCAACGAACAATCCCGTGCCGCCTAGATATGTTGTATTCAGTGAAGCCATAGTTCCTGTTAAGAAGTCAGCTCCAAATGAAGCACCGGTAGCTGTGAGCAGGAAGCAGATTGTAGCATTGATAGCACCTGTCATTGGTTTGAGTCCAAGAGCCTTGGAATAGTTATAGCCAAGCTGGAATACGAACCATACGGACAGCAGATTCATTGTCAGGTTATATACGCCATAGAACGCCATGTATATGCTGCTGTCAGCAGTGAACCACCCCAGGTTGACCGGTACAACTGCACAGATCTGGAAAATAGCTCCTACCATGATAATACCCATAGATCCCATCAGTGCTGACTGAATGGAGTTGACGGCTTTGTTCGCACCGATCTTCTGTCCGGCGTTGTTCAGGGCTTTCATAAAGCCCGAGTTCATAAATTTATCCATTATTCTATCTCCTTATTTTTCCCTTATTTGCCCAGCAGTTTATTTGCCAGAGCGAAAATCTTTTCTGCATTTCCAATTGCATAATCGGTCGGCTCAATCTTTCCCAGTGGGAAATCAGGTCCTACTGTCTCGCGGAAGAACTCTGCGCGATTGGATACCTGCGGTCCATAAAGAACAACGTCCCAGTTCTTATAGATTTCCGGAAGATCCATTGCCCCATGTGCTTCACACTTGAAATCTTCGATGCCATGAGCTGCTGCATACTTTTCAAGTTTCTTAACCAGCATGCTTGTACTCATACCTCCTGCACAAATCAATAGCATTTTCATAAATCCATCTCTCCTTTCAATTTATATGTGATGCAGCGGCTTTACCGCTATGATGCCTGTTTTACTTCTTGTCTTTATAGCATTCAACCAATTCACGGATCAGATCAATTGCCAGCATTGCTGTCATCAGATGGTCCTGTGAATGAACCAGCAGTACATCTACATTGACATCTTCACCATTTGCAGTGGCCGTAAGCAGATCTGTCTGCGCCTGATGCGCAATCAGACTGTAGCTGTCAGCCTGCTTCAGCAGTTCGACTGCTCCCTGATAATCATGCTTGTCACGAGCTGTACGCAGAGCCTCAAATGCGAGCCCCCTTGCCTCACCTGCGTTGGCAATGATTGTCATTGATATTTCCTGTCCCTTAGTGTTATCCATTTTCTATCTCTCCTTGATTCCGAATCCAATGATTTCCAATATAATGGCGATTTCATTGTCTGGAATAATAATGCTGAATTTCTTTTCGATTTTCTTCATGCATCTCGTGACTGTTTTAAACTGTTCTGGATATTCATTCTGCAGTCTTTCCGTATCAGCTGTGCGAGAGACCGGCTGATGAGCAAGAAGTCTGTCTATTACACATGCAATGTGCATCGAGAGTCCTATCTGCTGCTCATCATTCAGTCCGAAGTATTCATCGAGCGTTTTAATGACCGGCGGCAGTTCCTGCTTCATCTTTCCTGAAGGCACATGACTGAGACTTTCATCTAGATACTGATACATCTTGTTGAATACATCTTCTTTTCCGGATACCGGTTTTCCCTGCAGGATTCTGTCGAGCTGTTCTGTTTCACATTCGAACACAGACTGTATAGACACGAATCGGATTCCAAACAGACGCGGATCATAGGTTCCTACAAAGGCATCAATCTGATTGGATTCCCGCAGTGTTTCAACTTCTCTGATCAGTGTTTTGCGATCACTGATAGACAGCGGTACTGTGCGATAGCCTAAACCTGAATACTTCTGTATATAATCGCTGAGCTCCTGTGCTCCGCCTTCTCCGGTATTGCATAATGTGATGAATAAATGCGGTTTTTCTGAATAGCTCTCCTTATATCCGGCAAGTTCACTGAGTGAAGAGTGATAGATCGTTTCTATATCTGTCTCCATCGTGCATTTTCTAGCGATGTCTACGCCAAGCAATGTCACCGGAATATTCAGCATCCGTATACAGATTCCAGTCTCATCAGCTATGCTTTGGAACATCGTTCTGAACGATCCCATATCATAGATGACGATAACTCCCGCTCCCTGATCAATTTTCTGCACCAGCGCTTTGACCTGGTCATATGCTTCTTTTGTATCCTGTGTCAGCGGCATGTCATAGGCATAGATGTTGTCTGCCTTGCATAGATCATTGATTACCTGCATCAGACTGCTTGCAGTACTGCTTCCGTGCATGCAGATCAAGAGCTGCGGATGCGGATCGCCAACATCCTGCTGAACATTTGTCAGAAACATCGTCATAATGACAATGTCATCAATGCTGAGTTCCAATTTGTAGTCACTTTTGAGCCTGTCGCTCAGAGCTAGACACATGGAGTACTCATCATTGTGATTCTTGATAACGTCTTCAATCTGTTCTCTAGTTGCAGAATGCTTCTCCTGCTTGGTATTCAGCAGAGCATTGATGTGCAGACACAATCCATAGAACACACTTGGCAATAATGCTTGGAGAATCTGTCTTCACACTGTTCTACAAATTCCCTTACAAATGTGACAACCTTTCCATCCACCAGTTTTGAAAGCTGATCTGTATTGATAACCTGTCTTGTCAAAGAATTTACATAGGACCGAAACTGATTGTCAACATATGCGTTGACGATTCTTGCAATATCTTCCTGCTGGAATCCCTGCCCTTCCAATTCACGGAATCTCTGCTGAATGCCAAGATATACATCGCCTACCGGCCGGAAATTTGTATATTTCTGCAGTGTGGATTCGCTGTCAAACACATAGGTCGCATTTGGCTTAACAAGCATATCCACTTCTCTTTGGTACTGTTTGTAGTTCAGCAGTCCTTTCTGAACATAATTCGGAAAGTCCTTCAGATAGACCCGGATGTTCTTTTCATGGCTTGTAAACGTTCTTACATAAGCATTGGCGCATCCGGCTTTGATGTCACTGTTCAGCTGTTTGACATTTACTTTGCACGCATACAGAAGCAGAGCTCGCATTGTCTCATCATCGACTTCGATCTTCATCTTTGCCCTTGTTGATTCAATGGACAGGAATCGATCGATCAGCTGCATCCGTTCATCCATCGGACGATGATTAAGTGCAGGCAGCGTGATCTGCATTGGAATCTTGCTGGTAAAGTTGTTCAGCACCTGCGCATTTGCAGAATCGCTGCAGGCTAGAATCAGAAGCAGCTTTGGCGAATGCAGATCAGATTCTTCATCCTGATCGTATGCCACGCTTCCTGTTTCCGCGTATTGCAGAATAGCACTCTGATCCACTCCATCAAGCATCTCTGCTTTATCAATGAACAGGACTCCATTCTTTGCTTCTTCAAATCGATTGCGGAATGACTCTGTCGTTTTCCCAAATAGTTCGTGATGAATCTGCTTTCGATTGTCGGCATAGTGGCTGCAGTTCAGTTTGACAAACGGCGCATCCATTTCTATTACCTTTACATCTCTGGCAAACTGAACCATCCGTGATACAAGATAGGTTGTCCCAGCACCGGGTTCGGCAACAATAATCGTGTGCAGACTTCCCTGCGGATACAGAATTGCAGCTTTTGCAATCTGCACTGCTTTCTGCAGACTGTCATCATATCCGATCATTGTGCTGAAGCAGCTTGTATCGGATGTCATCGGTTCCGTGCTGCCGACTGTGTACACAACCGGCCGTGTCTTTGTTTTGACAATCTTTCCTTCAGCAGTCAGCTGATTGAGAATAGAACTGACATTCGGACGCTTGATCTCTAATGCATCCGCAATATCCTGTGTCTGTTTCCCCTCTTTTCCTGATTCCAGTATCAGCTGGTAGATTCTTTCTTTTGCAGTAGGCATATGTCCCTTTCCGATTATGTTTATCATCTTTGTATATACACTTTAGGTTGTTCAGCCTTTCAGCTCAGAATTCGAGGATTGTGTATGCCTTTTATCTCGGACCATTCGTTTGTATATACCCACATGTATAAAAAAACCGAACAGAACGTCGGTTTTTTTAGATTCGATATATATTTCAGAGTCAATCAGCGATAGTCTTCCAGTTTCTCTCTGATCATATCCAGTGCCAGCAAAGCCGCACTCATATGATCATGCGCATGCACCATCAATACATCAATCTTAATCTCCTCACCTTTTGCTTCCGCAGTGAGTATTTCATTCTGTGCAAGATGTGCCTGCAGAACATGATCGGAAGCCTCTTCCATCATTTCCTTTGCCCTATCCACGTCACGGTCATCACGGGCCTTATGAAGAGCCTGAAAGCCAAGATCCCTAGCTGTTTCAGACTCGTAGATCATCTTTGTGCAGATTTCTCTTCTTCTTTTATCATCCATGTCAGACTCCTAAAGCCATAGCTTCGTTCATTGCATCAATACTGTCAGAATCACGGAACTGCAGACGATACAGACGGCTGTATTCTCCATTTTTCTTCAGCAGTTCATCATGGCTTCCCATCTCAGTGATTCTGCCATTCTGTACTACTGCAATCTTATCAGCATTGCGGATGGTACTGAGCCGATGTGCCACAACCAGTACGGTACGCCCTATAGACAATGTATCCAGCGCCTTCTGTATATAGACTTCAGCTGTATTATCCAAAGCACTTGTTGCTTCATCCAATACCAGTATAGAAGGATTCTTCAGAAATACACGGGCAATTGCAAGACGCTGCTTCTGTCCTCCGGAGAGCCGCACGCCGCGTTCGCCGATTTCCGTCTGGAAACCATCCGGCAGAGAAACAATATAATCGTATATATCTGCCTGCTTTGCGGCTTCATAGACCTGATCTTCATCCGCATCCAGTTTTCCATAGAGTATATTCTCATAGATTGTTCCATTGAAAAGAAATACATCCTGCTGCACGATGCCGATATTGCGGCGCAGTGACTCAAATGTCATATGTCGGATGTCTATGCCATCAATCTCTATGCTGCCTTCACTCAGCGGATAGAAGCCCGGCAATAGATGGCATATTGTTGTCTTGCCGCCGCCGCTAGGTCCGACCAATGCAAGCGTCTCTCCTTTTGCGCAATGCAGGGACACATCATCCAATATCTTCTGTCCTGTTTCATAGCTGAAGGAAACATGGCTGAATGTCACATCTCCTTTTAAAACTCCAGCATCCACTGCATCCGGACTTTGCTTTTCAACCGGTTCATCAACAATCTCCAGGAATCTCTGAAAACCGGTAACGCCATTCTGATACTGTTCCATGAATTGAATCAATGTTGTCACAGGAGATATAAACAGATTCACAGAGACAATGAAAGTCGAGTAATCACCCAGACTGATCTTTCCGTTATAGATGAACAGTCCTCCGGCAACAAGGACAATAACATTGAATATATCTGTTATAAAACTTGTCGAAGAATGAAACAGAGCCATGGCCTTATACGCATCAGAACGGGCGTGAATAAAGGAATGATTCCCTTCTTCAAATTTTTCCTGTTCTTTCTGATCATTATTGAATGCCTTTGTAACTCGGATGCCGGATATGCTCGACTGCACGGAAGCATTGATTGCGGCTATGCTCTTGCGGCTGTCCATAAAAGCATCGCGCATCCTATTTCTCAGAATCATAGAAATAAAGACAAGCAGCGGAACACAGGCAAAGATAATCAAAGTCAATGTCACGTTGATTGTGCAAAGATAAATGAATGAACCGATGATCATAACTCCGGAGATCAGAAAGTTCTCCGGCCCGTGATGTGCCAGTTCACTGACATCCATCAGATCGTTTGTCATTCTTGACATTATCTTTCCTGTCTCATGGTTGTCATAATAGGAATAAGGCAGTTTTTCAAGATGTGCAAACATCTCTCTGCGCATCTGTGCCTGCATTTTCACACCGATCATGTGTCCATAATACTGGACAAAATAGCGCAGACCCATGCGTACAGCATACAGGACAAGCAGAAGAACACCTGCATAGATCAGCTGCTTAAGCTTGCTGTTGACCACATAATCATTCAGCATGACTCTTGTTATCATCGGATAAATCATGCCTATCAAAGAGATAAATAATGATGCAGTCATATCAAGCGCAAACATTCCCTTGTATGGCTTATAGTAAGAAACAAATCTTTTCAGCATACTCTGTACCTCCTTTCGAGAAAATCCGTCCCGATAATCCGGGACGGATTCAGCTACTTAGCTAATGCCGCATGGCAGCGAGGGCAAAGTCCCTCTTCATCTGCATCTTCGCAGTAATTCCAGCAGCGCGGGCATCTAGTGCCTGGTGCATGGCTGACTTCTACACTGCGGTTTTCAGCAGTTTCATAAACAACTTTAGATACAATGAACCACTGACGTGCTTCTTCGTGCAGTACATTCTGCATCAGTTCCTGTTCTTCTTTGGAACAGTGAATCGTGATCATTGCCTCAAGAGATGTTCCAATCACCTTCTCATTGCGTGCATCTTCAAGAGCTTTCAGCACATCTGTACGGATTGCAAACAGCTTTTCAAACTTGTCCTTCAAATCTGCCGCATCTGCATAGTGGTGAATCTTTGGAAAATGCATATAGTGAACGGAAGGTTCCTCATGATTGTTGAAGTGCTGCCAAACCTCTTCACAGGTATAGACAAGAACCGGTGCCCAGAGTCTGACCAATGTATCTACTGCTGTCCAATAGACAGTCTGCACCTGACGGCGGCGCAATGACGCCACTTCATCACAGTACAGAATATCCTTAGTGAAATCACAGTAGTAGGAACTCAGTTCATTTGTCATCAGGTTCATCAATACTGAACTAGCTGCCACAAAGTCATACTTCATGTAATCAGCAATTGCTTCTTCTGCCGCAGCATCAAGAGCCACCAGGATATGTCTATCCATTTCTTCCAGTTTCTCATATGCCAGCATATCTGTCTCCGGATTGAAATCGGAGGCCAAAATATTGCCCAGCAGGAAGCGGAATGTATTGCGGATCTTGCGGTACTGTTCAGATACCTGCTTGATATTGTCAGGACCGATTCTCATATCCTGCTTGTAATCGCTTGTCATTGCCCACAGACGGAATATATCCGCTCCGTTGGTATTGATGATATCCTTCGGATTGATGCCGTTGCCAAGAGACTTTGACATCTTGCGTCCTTTTGAATCGCATACATATCCATGCGACAGAACACTTCTGTATGGAGCAGTTCCATGCACTGCTGTTCCAATGATCAAAGATGAGTTGAACCAGCCGCGGTACTGATCGCTTCCCTCAAAATACAAATCAGCTGGATATCCATAGCCGCGGGCTTCCAGTTCACTGCTTGAGGATCCTGAGTCAAACCAGACATCCATAATATCCTTTTCTTTGGTAAACTTCCCATTCGGAGATTTCGAATTGGCATACCCTTCTGGCAATAGATCCTTAGCTTCTTTTTCAAACCATACATTCGATCCATACTGATCAAACAGATCAGCCACATGATCAAATACTTCCTTTTCCATAATCGGCGAACCATCTTCATTATAGAAGATAGGAATTGGAACACCCCAGAGTCTCTGTCTTGAAATGCACCAGTCGCCGCGATCTTTAATCATGTTGTAAAGACGCACCTGGCCCCATTCATTCTCCCATTTGACATTCTTGATCTGTTCTAGAAGTGCCGCTCTGATCTTCTCAATGCTGCAGAACCACTGCACAGTAGCACGGAAGATAATCGGCTTTTTCAGACGATCATCATGCGGATAGCTGTGAGTAATCTTTTCAACTGCCAGCAGGC
>CALEMD010000261.1 GCA_937902945.1 uncultured Erysipelotrichaceae bacterium
CTTTTCCAGCTTCTTCAGCAGGAACAGTTTCTCAATGATCAGTATGAAGCCATAGATGAGACCCCAGATGACAAAGTTCCATGAAGCCCCATGCCATAGACCGGTCAACAGCCAGACAATGAGTATATTCATAATCTGTCTCTTCATGCCTCTGCGGTTTCCGCCCAGCGGTATATATACATAGTCACGGAACCAGAAACTCAGTGACATATGCCATCTGCGCCAGAAATCCGTGATGCTTTGTGCAATGTATGGATAGTTGAAGTTCTCAAGGAAATCAAAGCCAAGCATCTTGCCCAAACCGATTGCCATATCACTGTAGCCTGAAAAATCGAAATAGATCTGGAATGCATAGCAGATGATTCCAATCCAGGCAGTCGCAGCACTCTGCTGAACAGTAGTCAAAGCACTGATGCTCTCCCATACCTGCCCAGCTGTATTTGCCAAAAGCAGTTTCTTGCATAGTCCCACCATAAAGCGGCGTATGCCGAAATAGAAGCGATCACTGTCAACCGTGCGATATTCAAGCTGCTTAGCCACATCAGAGTAGCGTACTATAGGACCGGCAATCAGCTGCGGGAACATGGTTACATAGGTACCGAAATTGATCAGACTCTTCTGGACATCTGTCTGTCCTCTGTATAGATCAATTGGATAGGACATAGCCTGGAAGGTATAGAAACTGATGCCGATAGGAAGACTCAGTCCCAGTGGTTTGATAGAAAGACCTAAAGAATTCAGATTGCCAATCAGAAAGTCTGTATATTTGAAGAAGGCCAATAGACCTACATTGATCACAATGCATAGAATCAGTATCTTCTTTGCTTTTTCCTTATCTTTTGAAAGATATTTGCTTATGCCAATACCGCAAAGATAATTCATGACTATGGAGAATAGCATCAATAGGATATAGATTGGTTCTCCCCAGCCATAGAAAAAAAGACTGACAGCTAGAAGCACTGGATTGCGCCAGTGGATAGGAACTGTAAAGTATAGGATCAGTACAATAGGAAGATAGGCAAATAGAAATGTCAGACTGCTGAAAACCATGTGAATCCTCCTGCGGTCTTATTGTATCACGATGCGGTATCTGAAAATACCGCAATCAAAGGTGTTGGCAAACAGATTCTTACATAAATCAGAGAGGGATCCATGGTATGATGAATGCATCGAAGCAAAGGGGAACCGTGATGAAGAAGAAAATTGCAAGTCTGATCCTATGTATGGGAATGATGTTAAGTATATGTGCATCATCTTCCTCTGCAGTAATTGCAGAAGGACCGAAAGAATTGGTCCTGAGTGACTGCACTGAGAATAATTGTGTATATACATGTACAGCAGCCTCGGATCTTATCGTTTCCAAAGACAGTACGGTTACAGTAAATAATAGCAATAGTAGTTTAATCATTAATTTGAATGGTCATGCTTTGCTGGTGAAGGGGACTTTAACGGCTACTGTCTCCAATGGAAGTATGTACTTATTTCCAAGTTGCATTACTGGCATTAGTTATTATCCGAGTGTGACAATGTATGATTTCAGGCTTATAAACCTACAAATTTCTTCTGGTACACTGTCCCCAGCATTCGCTTTTAACGTCACAGAGTATTCTGCAACAGTTGATTCCAATACCAGCAGCATAGATATTACCTCAA
>CALEMD010000262.1 GCA_937902945.1 uncultured Erysipelotrichaceae bacterium
ACAGGTATTATCAGGTAAACGCTACCCGTGTTGCTTTTAAGTTGGAAATTAACGAAAGCATGAAAATATTTTTTATCATTTCTAAGATATGCTATAATCCTAATCAAAGTGATCGGGAAATGATCATTTAGCGCCTGGACACATAAACTGTGTTGACGAGGACAGCAGTTATCGAAAGACTCGGCGGGTACTGCTGCGGTGACCTTGTGCACCGAAATGATGATGATAAAAAGCAGAATAACACTGCCATACAGAAACATCATCGCTCACATGTGTTTTAAACATGGAGGATGATGTTTTATGTGTGGAATTGTTGGATTTACCGCCAGACAGCCTATGTCAGTGCGGGTTTTAATCGATGGTCTGAAAGCCCTCGAGTACAGAGGATATGATTCCTGCGGAATTGCTCTGAAGCAGAAAGACGGTCTGCTGGTTCAGAAAGTAAAGGGAAAAGTATCAGGACTTGAAGAGATTATTGATCCTAGTATCACAGGCATCTGCGGAATTGCTCACACTAGATGGGCGACCCATGGTGAGCCTAGCGTAATCAATGCCCATCCGCATCAGATGGAGCATGTCACTCTTGTTCATAACGGCATCATTGAAAACAGCGAGGAACTGAAACAGGAATTGCAGTCTAAAGGCTATGTATTTCATTCTCAGACAGATACAGAGGTAGCCTGTGCTGTCATTGATGATCTATCCAAAGCATATACAGATAAGATAGACATACTTCATAAAGCAGGATTCATTCTGAAAGGGTCCTATGCCTTTGCGATCATGTTTGATGATGAACCGAATACCATATATGCGGTGCGCAAAGATTCGCCTCTAATTCTAGGCATAAGTGACAATGCCAGTTATCTTGCCAGTGATGCCAGTGCTTTTCTTTCTGAAACTTCACTTATCATGGATCTTGAAGAAAACGAAGTCGCGCGTCTATATAATGGAGAAATAGAAATCTATGATATCAACTGTGCATTGATCCATCGTTCTGCCTATAAGAGCACTCTCAGTCTCAGTGACATACAGAAAGATGGCTATGATACATTTCTATTGAAAGAAATACATGAAGAACCGGCTGTCATCAAGAAGACCATTCATCATTACCTGCAGCAGAGTCTTCTTGACCTAGAACAGACCATGCCTGATCTATCTTCCTATAATCGATTCGTATTCATCGGATGCGGCAGTGCAATGCATGCCGGCATGATCGGATGCCGGCTGGCAGGCAAGTATGCACGGATTCTTTGTTCTGCAGAACTGGCATCTGAATTCCGCTACAGCGATCCTATTCTCAGCGCAGATACTCTTTGCATCTTTGTATCGCAGAGCGGAGAAACCGCTGATACACTTGCTGCTATGCGTCTATGCAAAGACAAAGGAATCGATACTCTCGCAGTTGTAAACGTACTTGGCAGTTCTTTAGCAAAAGAAGCAAAGTTCACCTTGTATACGCAGGCAGGAAAAGAAATCAGTGTTGCCACTACAAAAGCATATACATCACAAGTCTGCGTATTAGCCCTACTGGTACTGAAGAAAGCGATGCAGGAAAATCTGCTTTCTATAGAACAGCAGAACATAATGGAAAATCAACTGAAGACTCTGCCTTTATTGATCAGAGACTTCATGAGCAATACCAATGTTGAAAGATTTGCCAAGCATATTGAAAACGCAGAACACGCATTCTTCATCGGCAGAGGATTGGATTATGCCCTTTCTCTTGAAGGCTCCCTGAAGCTGAAAGAGGTCTCCTACCTGCAAAGTGAAGCCTATGCAGCAGGCGAACTGAAACATGGCACAATCGCATTGATTGAAAAAGGAACACCGGTCATTGCTTTAATTACCGATCCAATGCTGAAAGATAAAACACTCAGCAACATAAAAGAAGTACAGGCAAGAGGTGCCTGTGTGCTTTTAATGATCCGTGAAGACCTATATACTCCTTCTATCGAAGCGGATGAAACTATCCTATTGCCAGCATTGAGTGACATTATGCAGGCAGTTGCTTCCGTTGTGCCTTATCAGCTGATGGCTTACTATGTCGCAAAAAAACGCGGCTGCAGTATTGATCAGCCGCGCAATCTTGCAAAAAGTGTTACTGTAGAATAAATTTTGAAACTGTAATGCAATATCTTTATTTGCTGTCTGCAAGCAATGTATCAGCAGCGAGTTTGCCAAATACAACTGTGTCAACGACTGCGTTGCCGCCCAGTCTGTTAGCACCATGGATTCCGCCGGTAACTTCGCCAGCAGCATAGAGCCCAGAAATAACATTTCCAGATTCATCCAGTACATGTGCTTCTGTGTCAATTGTTACACCGCCCATTGTGTGGTGTACACACGCCTGACGCGGAGTAGCAACCCATGGACCATTCTCCAGTTTTGTGCTGAACAGAGTTCTTCCGAATTCATCAGTGCCGGAATCAACAGAGGCATTGAATGTATCAACTGTCTTCTGCAATGTTGCTGCATCCATACCTAATTTTCCTGCCAATCCTTCCAGTGTGTCATCGTAAACAATGTATCCATTATCGACTAGATACTGGAATGTAAATCCATCAGCAGATCTCCATTCTGGATCTGTAATATCTTTATACTTATCGCCATCGCCTGATTCAAGCATATAGAACATCGCATCTGGCTGTGCTAGAACACCAAGACAGATAACATCACGGCGATCACCTTCATTGACGAAACGTTCACCGTTTTTGTTGATAAAGATAATCTGATCTGTTCCATTTACATCTCTTGGCGGATATTTAGTCAGCTGGCCATCTTTCGTATTGCCCAGGTACAGAAGCTGTATCTGATCCATATCAGTCAATGAAGCACCAACGCCAGTAGCCATTGTGATGCCATCGCCTTGCGAGCAGCTATAACGATTGGTTGTAGCAACTTTTGACAGATCATCCCATTTGCCGGAAATGTTGTATTCCTGTACCATCTTTGAATTAGCTGCAAATCCACCGGTGCAGAGTATTACTCCATCGGCTGCAGTAACTGTGAATTCATCTGCAGATTTGTTATTCTTGCAGACAACTGAATTGACCTTGCCATCTGCATTCTGAGCAAGACTTTCAGCAGTGCTTTCAGTAAGAACTGTAATTTTATCTTTCAGTGATTCCAATTGATCATCATATACTGAAATAAATCCAGTTCCCATAGCCATCTTAGAAGTATGGGTTCTCTGCCAAAGAGATCCAGCACCCTGACCGATAACATCTGAGAATTCCATGCCCATTGATTCGATCCAGTTCAATCCATCATATGCGTTGTAGCAAAGAGTCTTAACAAGCTCAAGATTACCTACTTTATCGCCATTGATCCAAGTCTGCAGAGCATACCATTCCTTTGAATCAAACAGATCTGTACGGCCTTCAGCTTTGTATTCATCCCACTGTTTCTGAACCTCTGCCTGCAATGCAGCATGAGCGTCATCTACAGGTGTTTCTGCCAATGCTTTTTCAATGGTTGTTTTTACTGAATCACTCATTTCAACCTTTGACTGCAGCGCTTCATCCGGTGAATTGTAGATAGCACCGCATACCAATGTATCGCCGCCTACTTCACCATTCTTTTCAATGACAATGACAGATTTGCCATTCTGTGCAGCATCAATTGCAGCTGCCAGACCAGCACCGCCGCCGCCAACTACTACAACGTCAGCTTCTGCATCTTTATTTCCTTCATATGTGACATCTTTTTTCCAGTCATCCGTATTTGCACCGGCCTGTTTCAAACAATCGCCAACTGCGCTCTTGATAGCTGCAGAAGTGATTGTTGCGCCCGTAACATTATCAACACTTAAACTCTGTTTCTCTACAATTTCCTGAGGTATCAGATCAACAGGTGAAAGTCCGCCTGCCGTCATAACTTTATCCTTAGAATCTTTGAGCTGTCCTCCTATGCCTGGAGTTTCCTCATTTGATGTAACTGTAACTGCTTTGATTGAATCAGCTGTAACATCTACAGATACTTCTACCATGTTGTTCATGCCCATTGCAGAAGCAGTGTACGTGCCTTCCTTCATCTTGCCAGTTGATGAAGAAGTACCCGTCGAGCCAGTTGATGAGCAGCCAACTAATGATACCGCCATCAGTACTGTCAGGACCCTGCTTAATGCTTTTTTCATACTTTCTTTCTCCCTCTTGTTAGTTTTCTAACAAACTGATTATAGCACTTTGCTATCTGCTGGTTAATAGCTATCATGACTATTTCACATAAAAAATTTGCACCGAAAAAGCAATACAAAAAGACCATATTTTTCAATGGTCTTCCTGTCATTTAATCAGCTGTTTTTTACTTGCTTTTCAGACTTGCTGGATCAGCACCAGCCTGCTTAATGCAGTCGTTTACTGCATCAATGATCGCCTGGCTGGTAATAGTAGCACCGGATACCGTATCCACTGCCGTAGTCTGTGCATCCACAATTTCTGTAGGAATACCTTCCAATGCCGGTTCAGCCTTGCCAACTGTTTCCTTTTGATCGGTAACTGTAACACTCTTGATTTCACTGTCTGTCAGAACTACTTCGACTGTTACATCGCCGCCCATTCCTTTGCCAGTGCCAGTATAAGTACCTGCCTTGAACAGACTTGAAGTCTTGCTGCTTGAGCAGCCTGCCATAAGCAATAATACCATTGCTGCTGATATTGCTTTTTTCATTTGATAGTTCCTCCTGTCGAATATATCATAGTCATTTCCAACAAAAAATACAGATAAAAAGCAAACATTCAATTGATGTCAGCCTGAAAAAAACTCAAAGCGCATGCAGCTCTTCGAGTTTTATATCATTTTCCTGCAATCAGAGCTAATCCAGATTTTCTCCATTAGATGCAATGGCTTTTCTATACCATTCAAAACTATCTTTCTTATAGCGTCTGTTTGAACCATGACCGCGATCATCTCTGTCTACGTAGATGACACCATAGCGCTTGCTCATTTCCATTGAACCGCAGGATACAAGATCAATAAATCCCCACATCGTATATCCAATCAGATCAACACCATCTGTGATTGCTTCTTTCATCTGCTGAACATGTGCCTTCAGATAATCAATCCGATATGGATCATGGATTGTTCCATCATTTTCCAATATATCCTTAGCTCCTAAACCATTCTCAGCTATGAATACCGGCAGGCTGTAGCGATCATATATCTGATTCAAAGTGATTCTCAATCCTACCGGATCTTTCTGCCAGCCCCACTCACTGGATTCTAGATATGGATTCTTATTTGCCATAATCAGATTGCCGCTTGTTTTAGCCCATCCCTGATCTGTCGTTGATACCTGTGAAAAGTAATAAGAGAAAGCCACAAAGTCAATTGTATTCTCTTTGAGTATTTCGGCATCTCCGTCTTCCATATGGATATGGATATTCGCTTTTTCAAAGTAGCGTTCCATATATGCCGGATACTTTCCTCTTGCCATCACATCCAAATAAAACCAGTTGGAATACTGATCATCCAGTATCATCTGCATCACATCATCAGGTTTGCATGTTGCTGGATATGTAGTAAACCTGGCAATCATTCCGCCCACCATGGATCCTGGGATAATTCTATGCGCTGCCTTCACTGTAAGAGCATTGGCAATGAACTGGTTATGCAGACACTGAAATACTGCACTGTCATAATCCTTTTCTTCATCTTCAACAAGACAGACTCCGTTATATGGATTGAAACGGCCCGCATTGAACTCATTGAAGGGCAGCCAGTAATCTACAAGCGTTCCTAATCTTTCAAACAGCGTTGTCGCATATTTCACATAGAATTCTGCTGTCTTGCGGTTTTTCCATCCGCCGTATTCCGTTACAAGATGCACAGGAATGTTGTAATGCAGGATGGTCGCAAATACCTTAATTCCTCTTTTATGACATTCCGTAAACATATCAATGTACCACTGAATGCCTTCTTCATTTGGAATAGCGTCATCTCCATTAGGATAGATTCTTGCCCAGTTGATAGATGTGCGCAGAATCTTGATACCCAGTTCTTCAAACAGCTGAATATCCTCTTTGTATTTGTTATAGAAGTCTATGCCCCAGCGAAATGGATAGTGTTCGATATCCGTATCTGTCAATGCCTTCTGAAACTTAGCATGATTCATTCTGCGGTTTCTGTTCATCGCCCGCTCTTGCGCACTCCAGTCAGCATCGAAGTATCTCAGATCCTGCGTATCAAGACCTTTACCGCCTTCGTTATAAGCTCCATCTGCCTGGGAAGCACACATGGCACCTCCCCAAAGGAATCCTTCCGGAAATGTTTTTTTCATGTTTATACCGTCTCTTTCTTATTGATAATGAATGAGATAGCGAATGATGCACCCCATGCCACAGCCATCACAATAAGCAGCAGCAGGAAGTTGTTGCCAGTATCAATATATGTTGCAATGCTGGTGATTCCAGGCATTGAGAAGGCATACGTTACTACCCCAAGGATCATTGCCAGAGCACCCGCTATCGCTCCGCCTGCCATTGCAGCAAACAGCGGCTTCTTTGCAGGCAATGCCAATCCATACAAAGCAGGTTCTGTAATGCCTAGAATACATACCAATCCAGTAGATACCGCCGCAGATTTTTTCTCACCTTTTGGAAGCTTCAATGCATAGGCAAGTATTGCCCCAGAAACAGCCAGATTCGAGTAAAAGAAGTTTGGAAGCATGTAATCATAACCAAGAGTTGCGATATTCTGCAGTTCAATTGCGGACCAGCCTTTGATGCCGAATATGATTGTCAGCGGAATAATGCCGCAGAACAATGCACCGGCAAGCGGACCGGCATGCGTAAACAGCCAAGCAAATCCAGAAGTCATGCCAACTGCTATGTAATTTCCAATTGGCGCTGCAAATGCCAGAAACAGAGGTGCTGCAATCAGAAATGACAGTGAACCAGAGAATACAATGCGCAGATTCTTTGGCATCTTCTTATCTATGAAATGGAATATGATTGAGAATACCCATACTGACAGAATGACTGGGAATATGGATCCTTTATAGTTGTATGCTGGAATATCGAAGAATCCAAAGGTATAGCCAGTAACGCCTTCAGCCGGATTCAAGAATGTCGAATACATTAGGATTCCAGCTGTCATAATTCCAAAGACTTCGTTCACTTTAAATCGTTTTGCGGCCGCATAGCCAATGATAAATGGCATGAAGTAGAATGGCGCATCACCCACTGCATTTAGAACTGTGATAATGCCTGATGAAGAAGCAACCAATCCTGTGGCTGTAAGCAGTGAAATAATTCCCTTGATCATACCGCCAGCTACGATTGCATAAAGACCTGGTGTAACGCATGAAGCCAGTGTATTCAATCCGCGGATCAGAATATTCGGTTTCTTTTCCTGGATATCTTTTGCGGCATCCTTGTCTGCTTCAACTTCTCCGCCAGGCTGTACACCGCTTATTGCGATGAAATCATCATAGACTTTCGGAACATCTGTTCCAATAACACACTGCAGCTGACCGCTGGATTCGATAACCTTCATTATCCCCTTAACATTCTGAAGCTTCTCAATATCCACCAAGTCCCTATTTTTTACAACTATGCGCAGCCGCGTAATGCAGTGAAACACATTTGCAATGTTCTCTGCCCCGCCAACTGCCAGAAGAATTTCCGAACACATTGTTCCATATTCATACTTTGAAATATCCTGTGTCATTTTTCCTACCTCCTCAGGTTCATATACTTTTGTTTTCATACACGGCCATGTATTTATGAATTCAGTCTAGTTTCATACAAGCGCTTTCACAATGACTGTATTCGCTATGTTGACTTACCGTTTTACAGATTGTTAAAACCATATATATCATGTATTTTTATGATCTTTCCGCATATTTAAGCAATTTGACTTATCTTTTCCCATACGATAGGATGCAGGTATGGATGCCAAAACAATTGATACACTTCTCAGAGAAATAACGCCTAGTGAAAAATATCATATAGCGAACCCAGGCAAGCGTTCGGATCGTTATTCCTTAATACCAAAGATAAAAATCAAAGACGATGAAGTATATGAATTCAGCTTTGATTCGATTCTCAAAAATGAAAACATTTCGATTATTAAAGAGTCTAGGTTTACCGATATACCATTGCACAGACACAGAGTCATTGAGATCAACTATGTATATTCGGGAGAATGCACGCAGATTATCAACGGCAGAACTACTGTTCTGCACACAGGAGATGTCTGCCTTTTAGACCGCAACACCCCGCACTCAATACAGTCCATTCATGAAAATGATATCATTCTGACAATTGATATGCCTAAGCGTTTCTTTACAGACGGATTTCTGCAGCGTCTTTCTTCACAGGGTATCGTGTCTCAGTTTCTTGTCGGCGCTCTGCAGGATAATGCTTCAGAAAAGCACTTCATTCTTTTTCGCACTGATAACTCTGCAGATCTTAGAACTGCAATCATCAGTATGCTCTCAGAATATTATGACGAAGAGAAAAACAATGAGATCATATATGCATACATGACAATTATTCTCGGTCAGCTTCTGCGAATCTATAAGCGGAATCACCTATCCAATTATCACGATGAAAAGACAGTGCCTATCATTGAGATCATTCAATATATTGAAGACAATTATATGAATATCACTCTGCAGGAAGCGGCGGATCATTTTGGATTCAACGCCAACTACTTCAGCAATTATCTGAAAAAGTTCACTGGCAAATCATTTAAAGAACTGATTATCATAAAAAAGCTGTCCATGGCTTGTTATTACCTAACAAACACAGAACAGCCTATCTATCAAATATCTCATGAGATCGGTTATGAAAACCTAGGCTTCTTCTATAAGAAATTCCAGCAGACTTATGGTGTACTGCCCCAGGAATACAGAGAAAAGCAGAAGACCATATAATCTGTATTGCAGGTTGTTCTTGCAATCTTTATCTGCTGAATTCTTTCTGCAATTGCGCAAATTTACAATATCATTCAATCCGTTCATCCACCGGTGCGGTGAAGTTTTCTATTGCATTCATCATCTTTGCGTTGCGGATTAGGAAATGAATGACCGGTGTTTTATTCTTGCTGATGATTACCCACTCTCCAGAATGAATCAGTATCTGAATATTGCGGAACGTATGCTTCCTGTTCATCTTAAGATGATAGTTCGCATGCATTTCTTCATACTTTAGGGTTTCCTGCATATATTCTTTGTACTGCTCATATGTATAATGCAGATCCTGCTCAAAGAACGCACCGGAGACAGAAAGAGTCATTGGATATGTATTGAATTCTTCTTCTGTCAGATCTGCAATTTCATCAATCACTTCATCATGTTCCATGATGCTGCCAATCTGTTCCATCTGCTGTTTCCTATAATTGTATAGTTTCGCTGTATTTTCTTCATTGACTTGGTTCTGCTTGAGAATGCGAATCAGAAGATCCTCTGAACATGTATAGATCGGAAGACAGGACAGGATTCTATGTCGGGTTCCTTTTGAAGAAGCATCTTTGCTGAGAAACGCAGTGTATTTGTTTTTATCTTCCGAACGGAATATTTCCATCAGCGGCTGTGCCTTGTGAAACAGATCATCAGATCTTCTTCGGAAGTATGCCACTTCTTCTTTCTTGCCTGTGAGTATGTATCTGCCATCATTGTGATATCCCGCAACGCACTCTCCACTCAGAGCGACCGCCCCAGATACATAGCAGAAATGACAGTATACATTGTTCTGCACTCCCTTAAGTACATAAGGAGAAACCTGCCCTGTCATATATATAGGAATCCAGCTTTCCAATCCCAGCATCATTTCTGCAAAAGGTCGATCTGTATTATGAATGATATTCAGATGCAGACCTTTTTTCAGTGAAACCGCTATTGCCATCATCCACTTTTTACCGAATTCCACGTCTTCTGCCATATCTTCCATCGGCATATCACTGCACATGAATACAGGTTCATTCGATTTAGAAAGAATCGTTGATTTAAAGAATTCGATTTCACCTTTCTTCATCTGCTCGATTCCTGTATAGACCTTCGTTACTGGCAGCTGAAAAGGTACTGAAGGAACTTTGATCTCATCAAAATGAATAGACCTGATATATTCATCCAGATTGAAAGTATCCAGTTTCTTCAGAAAATCTTCCATCTGTGTATTCATTCCTGGATCTATCGAAATCATCCAGTCATATAGGTTCTGATATGCAGTTTGATCATCTGCCATGCTTTCAGAAGGTATGCCGATCAGCTTTGCCAGAGCATTTCTATCATCGATGCGGCGGAAACGTTTGATTGCAAAACTGCAGATGCCTGAAAGAAGTGCTTCAGCATCGGCAGGTTTTCTCTGACCTGAGCGCAAGCGTGAAAGATAGGAAGCATCGAAGTTCAATGTCCTAGACATTTCTGTCACATTGATATTCATGACTGTGATAAGGCTGTTCAGATGCCCTGCCAATACATCACTGTCAATCATTAATGGTTCACGTATGCAATCATTTAAGGCATTGCGGATTATCTCCGGGGTCAGATCTTGTATATGCTTATCTGAAGCCAACGCTGAAAGACCTTCAACAAGTTTGTCCAGCTGCGGACTTTTCTTTTCAGGTATGCGCTCTCCGCTGCGGTAGCGGCTGATCAGTGCATCAGAAACACCTGACGCAGACGCAAGCTGACTGGCACTGCAGCCCACTCTGATAATCAATGCATTCAGTCTCTCACTAAACTCCATTGGAAACCTCCGGCTTTTTTATCATTATACACTCAGTTTGTCAGTACAGTCATTGACTGAAGCGAAAAGCTTATTACAAGGTCTCTTTACATTCTTTAGAATATAGATGCAGGTATTACGGTTCCTTCATCATTCATCAATTGCAGAAAACGGGAGGGTTGTATGCATACATATAAGCTGGCTAAGAAGTCCTTGGTTTTCGTACTCTGTTCTTTCCTCTGCTTCAGTATTGCTGGCTGCGGAAGCAGTTATTCTTCCATCAAACTCAGTCCCAAGATAGAAATGAATGCATCTGCCTCGGCTTATAACACCGACAGCGGCACACTTCCTGAGGGTGATTTCAATAATGCCGTGCAGCTGACTGAAGCAGATATTCAGAAGATGAATAACAATCAGGCTCATATGGTATTCAGCAGCAGCGGATATCTGACATTCCTTGAAGGCAAGTTCTACGATCAGAAAGTAACTACCTATGAAGAAGCTGTATCTTCACTTTCCGGTGTCGCTTCTCTAATCGGCATAGCGGCCGGTTCCGAATTCTTTGCGGTCTATGGACAGACAGATACCCGCGGCTATACCTATTATGTATTCCAGCAGCGCTATGGAGATGCGACGGTTCAGAATGCAACCCTGCGTGTCATCATTGATCCAGATGGCTATACTTGCGGTCTTTCAAGTTCCTTCGAGCCGAATATCGGCATCGCTGAACCAGAAGATTCTATTACCGCTGATCAGGCTCTTGAGCTTGTAAAGAATTTCTACACAGGTCTCAATATTACAACTGTGTATTATCCCGACGTCACCAAGAAAGTTATCGTCAATGTCAATCAGATCAACTACCATGCCTATGCTGTATACTGTGACAATCCATACATGACGAAAGACTTTGATATGGCATACCTTGAAACATTTGTTTCCTACAGCGGAGAACTGCTGCAGAATGTTGAAGTAGCTTCTCTTGATACAGATAGCATGGATGCATACAAAGCTTCTGATTACTTTGAAGGGTTGGAAACTTCAACTTATACCGCTGACGTTCTGCTTTATAACAACACAATCCGTACAATCAGTGTTCCTATTGCCTACAACCCAGCCAATGGTCTGTATTATCTTTGCGATGTGGAACGCAAGATCATGGTGGCTGATTACAGCGGGTTTGTATATAAAGGAGAGATGGATTTCATTACCAGTGAGGATGGCAAGCACTGGATGAACAATCATCTGATTGCTTATGACAACTATATTAAAGTCTATGATTTCTATGCATCTGAAGGTCTGTATTCAGTAGATGGTTCAGGACTTCCAATACTTGTTGGAGTCAACTATGCAGATGAGAATGGCAATCCAGTGAATAATGCATGCTACTGCGGAAACATACGAGGCTGGGCTTTCTTTGCCGCAAGCAATGCCAATACTTTCAGTGAAGCAATGGATGTCATCGGTCATGAATTTACCCATGGCATTACTAAGAATTCCATGGGCAACATCTATTATCAGAATGCAACCGGCGCAATCAATGAAGCATACAGTGATATTCTTGGAAACATCTGTGAAATGTCAAATAATGCAACCTATGATGCAGACCAGTGGTTAGTCGGCGAGATGAGCGGTGAAACTCTGCGTTCTATGAGCAATCCAAATCAGTTTCAGCAGCCAACGAGCATGTCTGATAAGTATTATCTGCCTGAAACAGATAAACCAACCACAAACAATGATCGCGGCGGCGTTCATATCAATACCAGTCTATTATCCAGCACAGCCTACAAACTATGGCTGAATGGCATGCCGCTGATGGATATGAAAGCTCTATGGACTACATCTATTGAACTGATCACGCCTCTATCTACATATAACGATGTCTACTCTGCCCTGATCATGAGCATGCATATGCTTAATATCGACAGCAGCTATGAACAGGTCCTTACAGACGCCTTCAATGACTCAGGTACACTGACAGACTTTGGAACACCTGTATTTACAGGCATAGAAGAAAGCACACTTCCGTCTGATGTACTGCAGGTGCCGACAGGATTCTTTGCGGCATGTCCTGAAGACCTTGGATACAGTTTCCTTGTTCCGAATACGGCCACAATACGCTATGTATTCGGCGGTGTCTATGTCTATCCGACAGATGCAGGCTACCTTCCATCAATCTACATAAGCAAGGTTGAATCAGATACTTCAGATCCAAAAGTGATCTTTGAAGAAACAAAATCAGAAATTGAAAGTGACTATGACGATGCATCTGTCGTTCTTGACAAGATCTACTCCGTGAACGCGGGTGATCATAAACTTTACCGTATTGACTATACATATACTATCTACACGGATTCCAAATATTTCTCATCAGATTATATTGAACTGATTGACGGCGGCTATATGCTCTATTCCACAACATATAACAAGGAAGGAACAGACTTTGATACACCTCTGTATTACATCGTCACAACCATGAAGATGGAAAACAATGCGTATGCTGGAGGCATTGATGGATCATTGGAACAGTACTTTCTAGCAGAGGATGAAGGAAGCATGCTTGTGCCTTCAAGCTGCAGTGTGACAGAACTGACAATCGGGCTCTATGGCGAATGTCCTGATTCTGTACTATTGGCAGTTCATCTAAGTTCCGACAGCAAGGGAAATATCCTTACCGGCCGCGACAGTTTCATAGAACTTGCAGCAGCAGATCCTTCCTTTGTTGCAGGAATCATAGGAGTTGATTCCGCAGAGTTCACAGATGGTACAAAGGAGTATCTGTTTGGAGAAGAATTCTACCGCTATCCAATGACAATGACTTCAGACAGCACTGTTTCTGATGGTGCATTGTATATAACCGATGCTGAATCAGGAGGATGCTGGATGATCTGCTTTGGTGTACATAATGATTCACAGAACTATGAAATCTATAACAAGCTGCTGGATCAATCTATACAGTCAATCATGCTGAAATAGCAGAAAGGAAGACTAAAACTATGAAACAATTATTTAAACTGCTCTGTGTCGTATGTCTGCTTGCTGGATGTTCAAGTAAGAGTACTGCAGCAAGCAGCACACCAACTGCAAAAGTGGAGGATGAAAAACCCGTAGCAGCTCTAGGCGACAGCAAATCAACCGCCACTGAAAAACCAGTATCAGAATCGAAAACAACAGCCGCTCCAAAGAATACTGCAGCTGCACCAAACAATGAAACCGAGATATTTGAGAATGACTATATCTATATGAGCATCCCGAAAGGCTGGAATGTTAATTACTATGCCAGCAGCGATGGCGGCTGGTGGTTTGAAGTCATCAATCCATCTGCACCCGATATGCAGTACTTCTACCTCAATCGCATGGAACCATTCTTTGTCAGTGAAGAAGCAAGAAACACATGGGCAAGCACTGTAAACAGCGCTCTTAAATATGCACCTGTCATTGATTCACCTACTGCAACCAGTGTTATCTATGCCTGGGCAGAGTTCCAGAATTACGTAGCAAACAGCGGTTACGGAGACTCACCTATTCCGTCTATTACCAATGTCAATGTCACTCAGTCAAGCAACTATGAAGGCAACTATACACAGTATGGAGCCAATGAATCTGATGCAATGGGAACCGCCGCAGGTCCAAACGGCTCTGACTGTGTCTTCTATCTCTGCAATGCAGTGATTGAAACAGTAGAGCCAATCCGCGGATATGTTTCCAACTACTATTCGGCATATGCCAATTATGGAATACTGATTCCTACTGATGACTGGAACAGCAACTATGAGTTTATGATTACCTGCCTGATGTCAACACAGCTTAAGGATACCGGTTCCGATAACAGCATGGCTGGAATAGGTGTTATGGATCAGTTTATGCTTCCGGAATTCCATGCCAGCAGCGTCGATTGACCTAGAGGAATCTTATTATGAATTGCAGAAAGATTATTCTGATTGCGGCCGCATTTTCAATGACTCCATTCGGCTGCTCTGCTGAGCAGAAAACAGAAGATATCCCTCTTCTGCAATTGATTGCTGAGCAATCTGCTCAGCCTTCTATTGATCTTTCAAAAGCAGCTGCATTGAAAGTAAGCATTTTCTATTCAGATCATCCTGAACCTGATCAGACTATCACAGATGTTTCTATTATTACTAAGGTTTCTGAGATTCTTGCCAAGGCTTCTGTAAGCAATGCAGCTTCAGAACTCAGCAGTACAAAGACTGCTGTTGGACTGCATTTTATAGATACTCAAGGAAATGACATCTGCACGATTCAGATTCAGAATGGAATGCTAAAGACACAGGGAAAAAGTCATTCTGTTACAGGATTGAGTGAGTTATATAAAATCGATGGCATACTTTTCGAAGATGACTGGAAGTCTTATTGGGAAGCGGCTGAACAGCAGAATAATGAATACAAGGAAAACATGAATATTTCCTATCCTGTTCCCATTCTCGATATGGTCAGCTATGCCGCCCATCAGCTTCATGAGCGCAATGAGCTATCTGATGTTGTTTCTATCAGAATACGTCTCAGCTGGAGTGATATGCCTGCATTTGAAACAGATGATCCAGAGATCATTGAATCCATATTCACTGCCCTTGATCAGATGAAAGTGACAGAACAGGCAGACAGCACAGCAGATGATAATAAATGGACGATCGTTCTAGGATACAGAGTGCCTAACGAAACATTCAATTCAACATGCAGCATATCTTTCATCGGCAGTACTCTGTACAGTGATGTGATGAATGGAAACAGCCATAGATATTCACTTAGCGGGCTGCAGAATTTTCTGAATTCAGCTGACAGTGAAGTATTTGATTATCTGAAAGAGAATCTTGCGAGTATGGACCGATAATCCTGAAAGGACATAATTATGGAGAATAAGACAGTTACATGCAGCATATGCGGCAATCGTTTTTCAGTAAGCAGTTCACAGGATTCTGCAGTATGTCCATACTGCAAAAACAGAATTCCTTTAGCAGAGCAAGCAATCAATACTGCCTTTTATGATGCGGCATCGGGCCGTACTGTCGGAAGTGCCTGCATACCTGAGGGCTGGATTGCTCACGGAGAAATCAGCACGGTCATGCAAAGCATGGGACATCCTATTACAGCAAGGATCCAAGCTGACAGCAAAGACGGATCAAGTATCCTGTTTGCCAATACAGGTGAACAATTCCATCAAATCAAATCCGGAATGATGGAATGGCATAGTGAAGGACGTTTTGACGAAAGAACGAAAACACCAATGCGTGCTTTTATTCCTGCATCCATTTATCTTGATCAGCTTGTACCAGCCTTTACAAATGGAATGCCCTTCAGCCTGCAGGACAGTTTCCCACTGCCAAGAAAAGATCTTGAAAACATACCCGCAGAGAAGCAGAGGTATTTAGAGGAAGCTGCCAATCTCTTTCAGAATGCTTCAGCGGATGGATCTTCTGTTGCCATTCAGAATGCGTATATTGATGGATTGGCCAGCATTTATACTTACAGCATGAATGAACAGCCAAGACTTTTAATAATCGGAGCAGAGATCAAAGCTCTTGAATACAGTTATGTATCTGCAGGCGCCAGTCTGATCAATGGTGCGATTGATTTATTCAAGACTTCAAAAGAACGTAAAGGCACAGGAGAAAATCAAACATCTTCCAGCAAACTGCAGTCATGGATTGACTTTGGTATGAATGGCGGACTGATGGGTGCCAGCAATCGCCGGCAATATGAAAAGAATCAAAATCCAGACAGCACTGCTGAATTCGGTCATGCGAAAACAATTGGCACGCCGTCGTCTTACATTGACTGGGAAGTCACAGGCGTCTATGGACTATTAGCACCTGCACCATTAACAGAACTGACCTACAATTTCTATAATCAGTTTGTCCGCTCATTTCAGATTGATCCTTCTATTCCTGCAGAAATGCAAGCTCGTACCCAGCAGATCACTCAGCAGATGCAGTTTGAGCAGCAGCAGCAATTCCAGCAGTATCAGCAGATCCACGCAGCACAAAGTGCAATGACCGATCGAATCAATCAAAGCTATTGGGACAGAAGCAGAGCACAGGATGCAAATCGAAGAGCCT
>CALEMD010000263.1 GCA_937902945.1 uncultured Erysipelotrichaceae bacterium
ATTGCCGCATACATTGGTATAGAAAAGCACCGGATCCACTACTTTATAGCTATATTCGCCAAAGCAGCGGATGGAGATATCTACATCCAGTCCTACATTTTTATCTACGACTCTGAATGGCACAGGTGACGGTGTTCCGTATTTGTTGCCAACAAGTTCCTTCGTATTGAAGTAATAGACTCTCTGATCTTTCGGTGCTTCTCCGCCGAATGTGAACCTCTTGCCTATTTCCTTCATGACTGCTGGGATATTCTCAGCTAGATCACCGCAGAATATAGATGGCTCGGTGGATAGATCGTAAGTATATTCTCCTGGTTCTGCACAGATATCCACTACCTGTCCCTGTTCAACAATGATCATGCACTGCCCGTCGGCAATAGCTATCTTTGAGCCATTGGTGATGATGTTGTCGCTTCCTTTGGTATTGCTGCTGCGGCCGCTTGTTTTCTTCAGTCCTTTAACTGCGATTGTTTCTGCCGGCATTGCTTCACAGTAGAAAAACTCCTTCCATTGATCAGCCAGTGTTCCACCTGTCGCTCCTAATGCTGCTTTAATCAGTCCCATATGATTTCTCCTTTATTTTATTGTCAAGCCCATGGATTCGTACTTTCCGGTGCTTTGATTCCCAAAAGAATGCTTGAATACTCCCATAGATACCACTTGCCATCTTTTGCCTTGCGCAGGGTTACCGGCCGCGGGCTGTCTGCCCCGCCGGAGACAATGAATACCTTCTCCATGCCTTCCTGCATCACTGTGCCTTCACTTACCTGTATTGTGTAAGGCAATGATGGTGCATAGTCATTGCTAGGCACTGCATCTTTGAAGTAAGCGCGAGGTACATAGTCCCTGCCGCGGAAGCGATCCGCAATGAACTGCTTATCTATGCCATTCATCTCTCTAGGTCCCCGCAGATAATTCATCATCTGCAGTGATGAATCCTTGTCTTTAGGATAGATGCTCAATGCCAATACCGCCAACGCCGCTGTCTGCTGCGGCATAGACATGGCAGCCTCAGGCAATGCCTGGAATTCTGCAAGATCTTTCGGAATGGTTTTAAATATGATTTCTGTCATAGCAAACTCTCCTTTTCTTTACCCGTACATTTCCTGCCAGGTATCGTCAACTGCGCTATACCTGTATATGCTTCCTGATACAGCTACCGCAAACTGATATTCACTGACAAACTGATCTTCTCTGTCAGTACCGACAGCTATAACTGTGCACAATTCATTGTTAATCGTAACAACCTGATCCATAGCCATCAGAACCATGCCCTGGCTCTGATAATTCTGTATCATTGTCTGCTGTTCAAGAATGTTTATAGCCTGGTCATTGGACAGTGCATCTGCTGAAGGATCATATCCTTCAGTACTTGCAGTTCTGAAAGACAGATACAGCTCATGATAGTAATAGGAGTCTCCGGCAAGTGACGGCACAGGAACAATGGCCACCAGTTCTCCGCTGCCGCCCATGAATACCTGCAGATCAGAATTGATATACTCTGATGACTTTGTTTTCGCCAACATTTCTTCATATCCGGATCCTTTTTTCTGCTGCTCACTAAGATTTGCATTTGTCCGTATGAAGTACGCCTCTGCCGCTGTTCCGGCTGCTTTCATCATTTCCTCTTCGCTGATTCCTGCTTTATTCAGCAGCTGCTGTTTATTCACCTTTACACCATTGGCAAGATCATAGCTGTAAACGGTATAGTTTACTGTATCCAGTATGTTTTTCTGGTATATCACCAGACTGAGAACATCATTGAAGACATTTGCATGCCAGCCGATTTCTGTATAATCCGGCATTGCTCCATCAGTGATCAGCTGCATCTGTTCTTCCGCTTTCAATTCAAAGTCATTTTCAATTTCAGCATTCATTGCAGTAGCATCGTCACTGCCTATATCACCATCATCAAGATGCGGAATATGATAGGAATAGATCATGTCTTCTTCTGCTAATTCTGCTATGCCTTCTTCTGTATAGCATTCACTGATCGCAATGCTTTTATCAAATAGGAGATCTTTGCGCAGAGTCCATGCCTGATTGGCCTGGTAGAAGGCACTTTGAGTATCTTCAGGCAGTATGCCATTCTTTGCTTCATCACTGAGATTCAAAACTCCATCTCCCATTTTTACCTGCAGCGTGTAAGCAAATCTTTCTTTTCCTGATCCCATCCGTTCCGTTAGGATGTAAAGATTTCCATCACTAAACGTCCATCCTCCGGAATAGTATTCTGCCGGCAAACCCTTGTCTTTCAGAAGATATTCCATGGTTCCGTTTTCTTTCAAGCAGAGCCATGCCTGCGTATTCTCTCCAAAGTACTTCCATTCACCTGTCATTTCGGATTTCGCATTCAGTTTCATATCTGCGCTGAGTTCATCTCGCAGTGCGGTATCTTCGGTATGGATCATTTCTTCCGCCTTTGTGAAAGATACGGATGATGCATCTCCTTCTGATTCATTGCGCATATTGATTCCATCTTCAGTTTTTGTCAAAGTTGAATCAGTAAGCAGATTCCAGTATTCTGCTTTGCCATCATCTATTTCATAGGGCATGTCAGTTCCTGTTACAGAGGCTGTATATCCATTATCTCTGAATCGTTCATGCGGCCATATCTCCTGAACATACTGCATATAGATTTCCAAGCCATCTGTCAAACTGTTCTCAACCATGATCAGACCGCCCTCAGTTCTGACTCGGATAATCCACTGAGAGCTGCCTTCTTCATAGATGTAATTGCCTTCAAGATATTCAGCATCAGATGTTTCTGTCTTCTTATCGTTGTTTTTCTTGATTGCAGAAGATTTGGAGTCAGATGCATCCGTGCTTTCAGCCGGAGCTGAATTCTGTGCACTTCCGCAGGCAGTTAAGGAAGCAGAAAGAGATACTGTCAGTAAGAATATCAATACTCTTTTCATAATCGAACTCCTCCTATTCTTATAACGTATCCATAACAGCACTCAGATAAGCTGCGGATATGGATCCGAATATAAACTGATCTATCAGTCTGTCTTTCTTAGCCTGCTGGATACTGCGTGCAACCTGCTTTTCAGCATTTTCATCCACACATAGAACGATCTTGCAGAATGGCTGCGCTTTCTTTATTTCTGCACTCGTCTGCAGACGTTCCTGCAAAAGCCAAGGCGAACTTCCGGTTACTTCTAAAAGAACTGCATATGGACGGATATATCTGCACATTTCCAGTACTTCATCAGGCTTTTCAGCCAGACTGACAGAAAAATCCGATTCTTCTTTCTGCAGAGTTCTGGCAATTGCATCACAAAAGAGATAATTCTGCATGTTCAATACAATTCTTCGCATAGGATCACCCCTATCTTTTAAACCGATACTTCTTGTCAATTAAAATGTATCTTCTTTCTGCAGTTTGCACACTGTCACTTCTGACAGGTTTTCAAAATAAAAACCTCTAATTATCAGCAATTCACTGATGACTAGAGGCTGCATCGCATTTACTTTTTCAGTTCTTTAATAGGTTTCGGAATAATCAGCTTTTTATCCGCAATAGCCAGCAGAAGCTGCATTTTATTCTTGTATCCAGTTTTATCCAATACATTATTCAAGTGAAATCGGACATTTCTTTCAGAACAGTTCAATTCTTTCGCTATCTCTTCATAACTCAGACTTTCCATGAGCAGGCGCAGTACTTTCAGCTCTCCGGCTGTCAGATCATAGCTAGTCGTCATGCCCAGTTCCACTTCCGGTGTCTTTTCAGGATATATGGATTCTCCAGCCATCGTCCGATCCATGACATCGAGTAGCTCCTGCTCACTAGCATCTTTATACCAGAAGCTTTCAGCTCCAGCCGCATGAGCTCGATCTAGGAAACTGCATTCCACCATAGACGTTACTATGATGATCTTGATGGCAGGAAAATGCTTTTTGATGATAAGAGCTGCATCCAATCCGCTTTCATCATGTTCTGTGCATACATCCATCAGAATCAGATCTACAGCATGTCCTTCACAGAACATGTCTGTCATTGCAGCATTTGTCAAAGTTCCCACCAAGACGTAATTGCGGCTGGAATTGACATATCCTGCCAGATTCTCACGAGGCATTTTCTGGTCTTCCACAATCAGCACTTTAGTTCTCATCGCTTTTTCCCTTTCTGTTAATTCTGACTGTCAGTTCAAATGCAGGTCTGCTGATAACTGTCATACTGCCTCCGGCAGCTGTTATTCTTGTGCGAAGCATCGACAGTCCGCCGCCTTCATGAACAGTCTTCTGCGGGGGATTCCCATCATTGGTTATCTTTGCTTCAATCGTATTCTCTGAATATATTATACGCACATACAGATGCGATGCCAGTCCATATCGTACCGCATTGGTGATGCATTCTCTCATTGCTGTAATCAGCAGATAGGCAGCCGGTTCCTCTGTTGGCATTTTATCCCTGCAGTTCAATTCTAGTCCCATACTGGCACTGAGTGTCCGCAATGCAGCAAGCTGATCCGTATCTGTTTCCTCACTGCTTGTACGTCTTAATAGATCAATGGCCTTTTCCATGACTTCAGCAATGCTGTCACCATCTATCGCATTCCTATTCTTCTTCAGAAGCTGATGAGCAGCCACCATGCTCGAACCGATATCATCATGGACCCGCATCTTCATGGAAAGAATCTCTTTTTCTCTAGTTTCCGTCACAATATTTCTAGAAAGAACACGCAGACTTTCCTGTACCTTTCTAAGCTGCTCATTCTCTTCTGCAAGTCTCTGCTTCTGCAGACGAAGATCACTGATATCAGATGCCGTTATCTGCACATACTTCTGCTTATACTGATCAGTAATTTCCTCTTCATTGAAATACCACGCTGAACCATCCGCAAGCAGAACGACATTTCCCTCTTTGATCATATGGTTATCAATGTGTTTCTGTTTAAGCATTCTGTGCAGTTCACCCAGGC
>CALEMD010000264.1 GCA_937902945.1 uncultured Erysipelotrichaceae bacterium
TCAAAGCCCAGCATATAAAGGATGCGAAATGATAATAGCCCTGAAACAGCCATCCAGCTGTATCCATCTGCATGTTCATGTTCAGATGGACAGCATTGATATTGCCGCTGATAAACTGCAGCGCTGGATTATTGGAATAATCAGCCGCTGACCGAGACAAAGCAAGCATAAACAGCGATGCACAGACGATGACCACAATCATGTCTTTGCTGAAAAGATGCTCCCATACTTCCTTATGCATCATGCATGCAAGTACAATGCCAGCCGCAAGGACAATGCAGGATATGACAATGATCCATGTGAAAGAAAGATTCCATAGCTGTGACGAATAGTACAGTGCCTGCAGAACGCAGAGAAGCATTGCAAAACCAATCGGTGCCGTGAAACCCTTTGCTTCTATTTTCAGTGTCTTCAATGTCCAAGCCCCGACACCTTCACTGATCAGAATCAGCAGTATGACAGATGGAATAATATATGCCATGCAGCTACTTCCTTTCTTCATATAATAAAACTGCGCCTTGAGAAAACACAGCGCAGATTCGCAAGCATATTACTGCTCTTTTGTATCCTTGCTTCCAAATTTTTTGACGATGAAATTCATGCACAGAAAATTCAACGGAATGTAGATCGGCAGAGCAATCAGCTTTGCCCACAGCTCCGGTCCATGAAACAGATTTACAACAACAATAACCATCAATGCTGATATCAGAATTCCCGGTATATAGCTCAGCGGAAATGTCACTGCGCTTTTCCAAGACGGTTTTTTATGATACGTGAAATGCATATTCATAAAATAGGAAAACACCATAGAAAGTACATCGCCTAAAATACTGGCAATGCCAACTTCTACGCTCTGCAGCACAAACAGCATATACAATCCCTGTGAGATCAGCGTATTGCAGGCGCCAATCAGTCCAAAGGAAAGAAACTGCTTATTCAGAAACTTTGTTTTAATCATCTGCCATATTTTCTGCATATTCTGTACCCTCTGCTATTCTACCCGAATCACTTCATAAATACCACAAATGAAAGCGAACCTTACAAAATCGTAAAAAAGCGGTACAGCATTATCTGCCATACCGCATACTTTCAAATATCTGAATTAATACTCAGGCATTGCCGGTGCTGCTGGCGCTGGGTTCTTTTCCTTGATTTCTGCAACCGCTGCTTCTGTTGTCAGGAACAGTCCGGAAATGCTTGCAGCATTCAAGAGAGCAGAACGGGTTACCTTAGTCGGATCAATGATGCCGGCTTTGAACATATCAATCCACTGACCATGCTTTGCATCGAAGCCGATGTTCTTCTTCTGTGCAAGCTGCAGTTCATAGATCTCATTGCCATCATATCCAGCATTCTCTGCAATCTGAATAATCGGAGTCTTCAGGGAATCCAATACTACATTGATTCCTCTCTGTTCATCAACGACATCAGATTTCAGTGTATCCTTAACTTCTCTGTATGCATCAACAAGTGTCAGTCCGCCGCCTGCTACAACACCTTCAGCTACAGCTGCCTTTGTTGCATTCAATGCATCTTCAAAGCGCAGTTTCTTATCCTTGAGTTCTGTTTCGGTAGTAGCGCCGACTTTGATCAAAGCGACACCGTTTGTCATTCTGCCAAGACGCTCCTGGAGCTTCTTCTTGTCATAATCTGACTTTGTATTCTCAACAGCTGACTTGATCTCATCAATGCGGGCAGCTACTGCAGCCTTCTTGCCCTTGCCGCCGATAATAGTTGTCTTGTCTTTTCCTACAACTACTTTTCTAGCCGAGCCAAGATCTTCGAGCTTCATATCAGTCAGGTTCATGTTCAGGTCCTTCGCAAAGAACTTAGCACCTGTCATAGCCGCAATATCACCCAGCTGTTCCTTGCTGTTGTCACCGAAGCCTGGAGCCTTAGTAGCCACAACATTGAATGTTCCTCTGAGTTTATTGACGATCAATGTGCTCATGACTTCATTCTCATAGTCATCTGCAACAATGAGCAGTCCTTTATTAGCCTGTACAATCTTTTCAAGAACAGGCAGGATTTCCTGAATGGTGCTGATCTTCTGATCTGTAACCATGATCATCGGATCATCCATGGATACTTCCATCTTGTCACGATCAGAAACCATGTATGGTGATACATAGCCCTTGTCATACTGCAGACCTTCGGACATTTCCAGAGATGTTTCAAATCCCTTGGATTCATCGACATTGATGACTCCATCCTTGCCGACCTTTTCCATTGCTTCACCTATCAGCTTGCCGATTTCCTCATCACCTGAAGAAATAGTCGCGATATTGGTGATATCTGCATTTGTCTCAACTTTGTGAGACTTCTTCAGAAGGCTGTCTGCAACTGCTTTTGCAGCTTTATCAATGCCTTCTCTCATCAGTACAGGATTAGCTCCCTTGTCTACTGCCTTCAGACCATTGGTAATCATGGACTGAGCAAGTACAGTAGCAGTTGTTGTGCCATCTCCTGCTGTGTCATTTGTATTGTTTGCTACTTCATATACGAGCTTTGCGCCCATGTTCTCGAACTTATCATCCAGTTCGATTTCCTTGGCAATCGTTACACCATCATTGGTGATCAATGGTGAACCATAGCTCTTCTCCAGTACTACATTGCGTCCTTTAGGACCTAATGTGATCTTTACTGCATCTGCCAGCTTATTGACGCCTTCAAGCATCTTTCCGCGGGCATCCTTAGAATACTTGATTTCCTTAGCCATGTTTTCTTCTCCTCACTTACTTGTCGGCAACTACGGCCAGAATATCATCTGCACTGATCAGCAGATAGTCTTTCTTGTCTACAGTTACATCTGTTCCGGAATACTTCTTGTAGATGACCTTCTGATCTTTCTTCAGGTCGATTGGAACCAGCTTGCCATTCTCAGTCTTTCCAGGACCTACTGCTTTAACAACTCCTGTACTTGGCTCATCCTTCGGCTT